>JBEKCT010000014.1:0-37223 GCA_050014715.1 Anaerolineales bacterium
GTCGGCAGCATGACCGAACGTTCGAACGAACCGTAGCGGTGCTCGCGGATATGATAGGTGGCATCTTTCTTCTCATTCTCCTGCTTGAATTCGCCGGAGAGGGTCAGCACATCTGCCGTAATTGAGATGTGCACATCCTCGGCCTTGAGACCAGGCAGAGCGGCCTTCACAACCACCTCATCTTCGGTCTGGAAAAGATCGATGGCGGGGACAACGGAGCCTCCACTCATGCTTAGCGGGCGGGTGAATGCATCGTCAAATAAACGATCCATCGCCTCACGCAGAGTCATCATTTCGCGAACGGGCTCCCAACGGGTTAGATTGGACATGGTGAAACTCCTTCTGAAAAATAATGGAATTTGTTGTTACGCCCCTAATATATATCGCCTATGTAGAATAAATACTAAAAAAATGTCAGCGTTTTGTTAAAATTCCTTTTTATAAACTATAATCAAGCCATGACCGTCTCTCTTCCTCCACCAGTCTGGGTGGCCGATGCCGGCAGCCTGGCCCAGCTGGGCAGCAGCCTGGCTTCCGAACCAAGGCTGGCAGTGGATACCGAATCCAATTCCCTGCACGCTTATCGCGAGCAAGTCTGCCTGATCCAATTTTCCACTCCGCAAACAGACTACCTGGTCGATCCGCTGGCACTGCACGACCTCTCTGCCATTGCACCACTTTTCAGCAACCCGCGCATCGAAAAGGTTTTCCATGCCGTCGAATACGACCAGATCTGCTTGAAGCGCGATTTTGACATCACCTTCGCCAATATCTTCGATACCATGCAGGCGGCTCGCATTCTGGGCTACAAACAGGTTGGATTGGATGCCATACTGGCCGAAAAGCTTGAAATCAGCCTGGATAAACGTTACCAAAAGGCGGATTGGGGCGGGCGGCCGCTTTCGCCGGAAATGCTTAATTATGCGCGCCTGGATACGCACCACCTGCTGGATCTGCGCGACAGCCTGCAAACCGAATTGCAGGAACGCGGCCGTTGGGAACTGGCCTGCGAGGAATTTATCCGCCTGGCTGCCGGAAACGGCAGCACCAAGGCCGACCTCCCGGCATGGCAGCGTGTCAAGGGCATCAGCAATCTGAGCAGACAGCAGTTGGCCATTCTACAGGAATTGTGCAACTGGCGTTGTGCTGAAGCCGAGCGCCTGGGTCGGCCGGTCTTTAAAGTGATGGACGACAAGCGCCTGGTCTCCATCGCAGTGGCTGCCCCGAAGAGTGAGACGGAGCTGGAAGGCCTCAATCTGACCGCCAGGCAGATCTACGTTTTTGGCAGCGACATTCTCAAAGCTGTTGGCCGCGGCAGGAAAGCCACCCCGGTCCATCGTCCGATTTCCGGGCGTCCCGATTCGCAAATCCTTAACCGGCTGAATGGACTGTCGGCCTGGCGGAAAGGCGCCGCCCAGAAAATGGAAGTCGAATCAGATGTAGTTCTGCCCAAGCCCTGGATGCACGCCATTGCCGAGCAAAACCCCCGGACCCTCAAAGAGCTCGCCGTGCTCATGCCGCAATCTCCGTGGAGGCTGAAAACCTTTGGTGCCCAGTTATTACAGGCTTTACAAGATAAGCGATAAATGTTACGCCGGAAAACCGCAATAATACATCACCACTCGCCTCATTCCCCTACAATTCCCCGACAATCAACCAGGCAGTTACGTCATTGTTGCCGATAATGATTATAATTCCCCTATATATTTATTTTGGATAAATCTCAAGAACTTGGAGGTGGGGGAGTCACGGAAAGCTTGGCTGCTCTCATATTCCTTTCCTCTGCATTTTTGAGAATACTAGAAAATGATTGAAAGTGAGACTGTCATGAAAATAGTTACTGATTGCGCCGCTGATCTGTCCATCGAGGAACTGGAATCGCTGGACATCATCCAGGCACCCCTGTACATTCAATTTCCAGAAGGCGAGGTCAATGCTGCCGAAATCAGCGCCGATGAATTTTACAACCGCCTGGAAGCCATGCGTCCCGCCATACCCTCCACCGCCCAGCCTTCCAGCGGTGTTTTCAGCGAGATTTACCGCAAGGTTACAGACGCCGGCAGGAACATTCTCTCCATCCATATTTCATCCGGGTTAAGCGGCACGATCAATTCCGCCCGCGTGGGTGCGGAACACATCAAGGAAAACGTCGTCAATATTGTTGACACCATGACCCTCTCCGGTGGCGAACGTTTCCAGGTGCTGGCAGCCGCCAGGGCTACCAAAGCTGGTTGGAATCTAAAGGCCATTCTGGACCGGCTGGAAAAAATCCGGGAGAATACCGAGGTGATCTATACCCTTGAAACGCTGGAATATCTGGCACGCGGCGGCCGCATCGGGCGCGTCCAGGCGTTGATGGGCTCTGTCTTAAAGGTCAAACCGATCATCCGGGTGGACCACAAGGACGGAAAATACACCACCCTGGCCAAGGGCCGGACCATTACCCAGAATCTTGGCACCATCGTCGACCATGTTGCCGATATGTACGGATCCATCCCGCTGTGGGTCACCGTCCTGCATGGACGCTTTGCCGAGAGTGCGGATGCACTGGCCAAATCCATGAACCAGAGGCTGAACATCAAGAAGCTGGAGATCCTGCGCATTTCCCCCGTACTGGGCGTGCATACCGGCCCGGGCGTCGTGGGTGTAGCCGTGATGCCGATGGAGCTGATCGACGATCTGCAATAACCACGCGCAGGCCCAGATCAAATCGACCAGGCCTGTGGTTTTTTTTGTCATCAGAAGATGATATACCTGAAAAGTGGTTGTTCTGGTTCGGTATTCCTTTTGACTGTTATGGTTCGGCCGGGTGCCCAAGCGATAATGGGGTAGTGGAAAACAGAGCAAAAATCATCAGGAACCAGGCAAAAAACTCAAGGTTTAAAAGGAAACTCAAATCCAAATTAACTATAATCACAAAGACCATCAGGAGCACCGGGAAAAAACTGATGACGGTTTGTTCTTTCAGGGCATATCTTACCACTCGGAATAAACAGAACAAAATTAAGCTGATCGCCAGGACCAAGCCAACCAGTCCCAAATCCAGAAAAATGTCGATATAACCATTATCGGATACCAGCGGGGTTAAATTCCACTGTACAGCAATCCCGGTAGTGTCCCTGAAATTGTTGCTCTCCCAGGTGGCCCCAAATCCACTCCCAAGAATGGGATGGTTTGTCCATCCATAATGAATAAGGTACGACCAGAGCGGGTAGCGCCCGGTAAGAGTCGGATCCCTGCCCACCAGCCCCAAAAAGAAATTCAAATTCAGAAAGAATATTGTAATCAAAAGCACGGAAACGATCGCCCCAATAATATAATGCGACTTATTAAGGAGCATCTTCCATCTCACCCAGGTTAGCACCAATAAGAATCCCAGGTTCAAGATGACCATTAGTATCAGGGCCGAGGCGCATTTGCTCAGGATAGCCAGTAAGGCTGTCAAAAGATAGAATAGAATATTCCCGAACAGAGCCGGGATCTTTTTCCAGGACAGGTAAATACTAAAAAGGAAGACCAGGTTTCCAAATGCCATGAATGGGCCCATATAATTCTTGGACCAGAATATGCCCCGCCAGGCACCATAATAGGGATACCCTATATGCGTGCCTACACCAGGAAAAAACAACGCCATCGCAAATGTAGCGATGGTAACGAAAATGAAGAACCACCAAAAACCCCGAAAAAGGTTTTTATTCGAAAATGCCATTCCGGTAAAGGCTGCAATTACCGAACAACCCACCAGGGAAATACCCTTGTAGATTGAGGCAATTGTATTTGTACTCCATATGACGGAACATAATGCAAATAAAATAAATATGAGAATATACCAATTCTTTCCCCAGGCAGCCAGCATCTTTCGAATAATGGAAAGGTCATGGGCGATCCATAAGAATATTACCGTGAGCAGTACCCAAAGAGCCATCTCGTAAATGGTTTTCTCAAACGCCTGCGTTTCCAACGAGAGCAAACCATTTCCGATAACCCTTCGAATGGTCAAAAGGAAAAGTAATGCATAAGCGATAGATTCGACAATTAATAATCTCTTTTTCAGCATGATCACCTTGCCTGGCATTTTCCGGGCTAGTAAGCCCCTTTTCCAAGAAGCACTGTCCAGAGTGTCCGGATGAGAATCTGGATATCCAGCCAGAGCGAATAATTATTTATATAATACAAATCATCCTCCGTATGCAAGTGCATCACCCGTTCACTCCTCCCATTGATCTGCCACCATCCGGTCATTCCAGGCTGGACGGCAAAACGCTTGCGCTGCCAGGCCTGATATTTCTCAACCAGGAAAGGTAGTTCGGGTCGTGGACCTACCAGGCTCATCGTCCCCCTGACAACATTGAATAATTGGGGAAATTCATCCAGGCTGAACCTTCGCAGAAAACGACCAATACCAGTTACGCGTGGGTCATCTGCATGCTTATGAATTATATTGCCTTCAAAATCAGTCTTTTCCACCGCACTCGTTATTTGATCCGCATTTTTTACCATTGTCCTGAATTTGTATACTTCAAAGATCCGACCATTTTCCCCGACACGTTTTTGCACGAAGAAGACCGGCCTTCCCTCAAATATCCAGATACCCAGGGAAATCAGGGCCATGATAGGAAGCGCCGGCAACAAGACCAGGCTCCCGAAAAACAGATCGAAGGCGCGTTTGACCAGGCGCTGGTATTCACTCAACGCGGGTGCCCGCAGATCCAGCATCGGGACCCCCGCAAAATCCTCAATGTCCGTCTTGTATAATGCCAGGTCGAAAAATCCCAGGGCCACCCATACTCTTACCGGCAGGTCCGAAGTGAGGGTCACCACTTCGTTCATCCGTTGATAGATCGAATAAGGCAGGGCTATGACCACATCCGTGATGCCGCTTTCTTGAATTATCTTGCGCGTATCCTTGAATTTTCCCAGTAGGTCCGGTGAGGCTGTATCCAATTTTTCATCATCGACATAGCCCACACATAGCATGTTTTCCACTTGCGCTTTGTTGATTTGTTCCCCAATGCGAATTCCCAGGGGGCCAGCTCCCACGATCAGCACACGCCGGGCGACATCCGGCCATTCCCGGCGTATGTGGAAACCCAGCCTGGCAACCCCACGCCAACCCAGCAACAGGAGATACGCAATAAGGACGAACATGAAGAATAATGCCCGGGATATCAGGCGGTATGACAGGTAAAGAATACCGGCCATTGCACCCGTTGCGATCAGGCTGCCCAATGTCAGCATGGCATATTCATCCACCACCCGCAGATATTTCCGGCCGTCATAAATGGCGAATGCAGATAGAATACCGACCCAGATCAGTGGAAAAATGATGTATATGCCGGCCGGCAGGTCGACCGTTTCGGGGATGGTTTTGAAAATCGTTATTGCATCCAGGAACGGTCGCAGCAGCACTGCCACCTTCAGGCCTATTGCCACCCAGGCGGCATCCATGATCATGGAGAAAATGGCATAGTTAATCGAAAATCGCCGCAGCATCCCTAGGCCTCTTTATTTCTTTTCCCCAGTATACCCAATAAATCTGCCGCAGACAAAAAGAGAAAGCGCGGATTATTATAGAGATACCGCCTTGCCAGGCGGCGAGGTTCATGAGTAAAGCGGAAAAACCACTCCAACCCAACTGCTTGCATCCAGCCGGGCGCCTGTGGCTTGGTTCCGGCCAGGAAATCAAAGGCTGCCCCCACTCCCAGCATGACCGCCTGGACCTTGCCATTGTGTTCTGCCATCCAGATTTCCTGCTTTGGGCAACCTAATCCTACAAAAAGAATACGCGCGCCGGAGGCGGCAATATTCTCGATGATTTGGGTAGATTCCTGTTTATCTAATGGACGGAAGGGCGGGCTAAACTTGTAAACCACCAGCAAACCTGGGAAACGCTCAAGCATCAATGCTTCTAATATCTCAAGCGTACTATTGTCCCCACCATATAATCCAACCGGGATTTTCTCCCTGGCAGCCAACCCCAGAACGTGCAGCATGAGCGTCGGGCCGTAAACCCGAGTTTGTTTCTTTACGCCTTTTAGACGCAGCAACCACACCAATGGCATGCCATCCGGGGTCACCAGATCGGACGAGTTGATTGCTTTTCTGAAATTAATGGAATCGTGTGCTTCCATGATTACATGCACGTTGGCAATGCATACATACCGGCTTTGTTCTGCCAGTGCCCAGTCTTTGATCTGGATGGTTGCATCAGTATAACTTGTGATATCAATCCATGTTTCGAGTACCGACGATTTCATTTTCGCCCCGCCATGGTCTTCTCATAAATCCCGATCAGCATCTGATAATTGCGTTCGGGAGTGTATTTGTCTTCATATTCCTTGCGGGCGTTATGCCCCATCCGCGCTGACTCTTCGGGATGGTTCCACAGCCAGCTCACTTTTTTAGCCAAATCAATCGGATCACCAGGATTGAAGAGCAGACCGGTCTCCCCATTCTTAACAATCTCAGATATGACACCAATATTTGACCCAATGACCGGGATACCTTGAGCAAAACATTCAATTGCAATCATTCCAAAGGTTTCATAATACCCTTCTGATGGCCAGATCAAGAAACGTGCATTCTTTATTAATTGAGCAAGCTCTTCTGCTGTAAGCCTTTGGATAATTTCAGCACAATTTATATCGTGGAAATGAATAAAATCTTGGCTTTCTTGCTCCAATTTTCCATCGCCACGGATAATTAACGGGATGGCAAGGTTGGTCCAGGCGTTAAGTAATGTTCGAATACCTTTTACTGGATCGAGTCTCCCGATAAAAAGCACATATTTCCCTATTTGATCGGAGGACTCGGGCATAGAGTCACATTGGGTAAAATGCGGTTTAACAATTATTTTCCCTGCCGGAAGACCAGCCTCAATGAATTTTTGCTTATAGAATTCAGTTGCCACAAGATAAGTATCTACAAGGTTTTGCCACGTTTTAATCCATCGATAGAATGTCAGCATGGCTGCAATAACTGCCGTTTGTGAGCGAGAGTGATGATAGCATCTATGAATGACACCCGGCAAAGGTGGAGTCTTCCCCAAACAATCCTGGCATAGCTTGCCATTACGATAGAATGTAGCTGCAGCACAAACCAAGCGTGGGTTATCAAGTGATTGAATAACAGGTATTTTTCTTTCACGGCAAGCGTAATATGCAGCCGGGGATATCAATGGGAAAGTATTGTGAAAATGAACCAGATCGGGTTTTTCTTCTCGTAAGACCCCAGATATCTTGTTGTAGGAAGGTTGTGACCAAATTGTCTGGAGTGCAACTATGAAAGGACTCATTTCTTGAATGCGAGTGTTGTTATCGGTATACTTTATTACTATGTGTCCATGATCTATAAGCAAGTCGATTTCAGCGGCGAATACTGTATCTTCTCCGCCGTGTTGGATGTAGAAATTGTGAACATGGAGAATTTTTAGAATTTCCATATTGATTTATAGCTCGTTAATTTCAATAGGCAAAACCTCTGTTGCATGTGCAAATTTACGGTTGCAACAGAGAATTATCAATAATAAGCAGAGCAAAATATTTATTGTTTTCCCTTCATGATTAATAGGTCACCCAAAAAAAGATCCAATTGCCTTGCTGTTGATTGGACAGAATATTTTTCCTCCAATAACTTTCGGCCATTGTTTCCAATCTCGTGCCTCTTCACTTCATCCCGAATTAAATAATTAATTGCGTTTGGAAAATCAGACAAGGAAGCAACGATATAATCTCTATTGCTTGTACCTTCAATTCCCCTAATACCGAATGGAGTAGTTACTATTGGAAGCATCCAGCCCAAATATTCCAGAACTTTCACATTCATACCGCTTCCCTTCATAACAGGGTTTACAGCGATGTCAGCAATTTTCATATAATCTGCAATTTCCATAGTTGGACTTATACCCTGCTCTTTATAGAACCTAACGTTGTTCTTACCTGAATGTTTTAATTCACCTACAACTCCTCCGGCAATAATGAGAAGCCCTTCTGGACTGATCTTATCAGCAATACTGCAAAGGAATTCACCAGCTTCTTTGTTTGGACCATGTAATGACCCGACAAACAGTATAACTTTTTGATTATCCTGGATCCCCAATTTTTTTCGGAGCATTCTTTTCTTTTCATTTGAGATCTTTGCATATTGTGAAATATCTACCCCTCTCGGAATAACTGCAATTTTTTGTTTATCCAGTTTATATAGTTCCGCCATTCGATCGGCATCTCTTTGAGTAATGGAAATTATTCGATCAGCTGTTTGAGAAAGTAATGCTTCCTGTCGGGTACATCCATCAATGACAAAACCTTTTATATATCTTATTCCACTTTTCCAGGATTGCACTACTTCATGCTCGACGTTTTGAGACATATAAATAATCGGGGTTGAAGCAGGAATTTCAAGTTTTGAATTGTATCCCCATGGCATTTCAAAAAGAACCAAATCAGCCTCTTTTATTGCCCTTTTCAAATTGGGCCAACCAGATATTATTTTTCCTGCCCAAAAATAGGGCATATGAAAAAGAACACTAATCATAAATGAAATAGCAGGAATCACATGAAGATTCCGATATTCACAGTACCCGTTAATCATTTCCAAAGATATCTGTTTACCAAATAGTCGTAAATCTGATTTACGAAAACCCGCCGAGAATTGTTCGACCTGCCAACCTAAATGAGCTAATTCACGATTTTGGTAATTGATGATAACCTGTCCTCCCATGTGAGGAGGAAAGGTGGCGAATGGGACAATGCTGACTATTCGTCCCGTTTGTTTAACCATGGAGCTGTACCTAATCTTGTCCATCTGTAAAAAGGAAATATTCTCGCAATTTTTTTTTTGGTCAAGAAGAATTCAGGAAAATGATTTACCTAAACCTGAGGCGGGAGATCCACAAATATTCTGACAATCGTGTGCACAAGACCCTTGAAGGAACGACTTACAAATATCATTGGCCAGGAATGATCAGAACGAAAACCCAGCTTAGAGTAGGATTTAGCTTGTTGCCAGTTACTTGATCTAATTGAGCGGAACGTGGCTGTTATGGTTTCGCGAGTACTTAACTGGCGAAGTTGCATAAGAGCTAAATCAGGCATGTGCGGATCTTTGGAAAACCGATTTACCAATTGAAGGTTTTCATTAATTACCTTAGAAAAATGCAGCCAATCCTGATTCATCGATAATGATCCGGAGTGATACCGGTAATAATAGAATACTTCTTCCATTCTTTCATAACTCAAACACAAAAGTGCAAAACGAATAAGAAGGTCGCGATCGCCTGCGATTTTATAATTAGTATCAAACGTACCCAGGAGATTAAGAGCAGATTTCTTAAAGAACCACGCATTGAAAGCAGGGTTACCTATTATCAGATCGTGCCAGTACCTTTGTGGAAGTGGTGGTGTAGTTTGGGAAAAATATTCGCGGGTACCTTTGGAGCTCTCAATAAAATATCTGGCAATTCCTATGACAGCATCAATATTTCGTTCACTAAAACAATTAGCTATTTTATTAAAAATATTGGGTTCGTAAAAATCATCGGTGTTCAGAAAACCTATGATTTCACCTGTGGCTATGTCTAGACCCTTATTTAACGCATCATACATACTCTGATCTGGCTCACTTATAAACTTAATGTGGGGATATCTGGCCAGTAAACCAAGCGTACCATCCGTCGACCCGCCATCGATAATAACATGTTCAAACGATGGATAATTTTGTGCCAAAACACTTTCGATTGCTTCAACAATCATTGAAGCACGATTAAAGCTTGGAGTTATTATACTGATTTTCGGTAGCATAAGCAGTCTTCTTGTCTAGTTGTCTACCCCCTCGACCACTCAGGCGCTGGAAAAATGAGATCTGACCTGGCGTCAGGGTTGTTCGAGCAAGAATCGAAAGGATTGGCCTATCCTCTAAAACGAATGGGTTACGTAATACAGCTAGAAAACAAATGCGGCGGGCGGACTTTAGATCCCCAAGCCGATATGCGTCTGGCCCATCCAATAAACGGTTGTGCTGGCTCTCACCAAGCTTCCAGAGCGCGAGCCCCAGCTTTTTCGACGTAATCAAGAGCCAACGTTGTTCCAGCAGACCCGGCAGAAGCATCGGCGTACCGGTGTTTCTTTCGAGCAGCCCTTTACTCTTACTCAAGCGCAACTCGCGCTCAACTTCTTGTAGTGCGTACACGTAAGGGAAATATAGATGCTCGATAAGTAGAGGCGAAAGCCGATAGCAATGTTCGGTTGGCTGTACAACATTTCGGGCGACGTTCTTGAAGCCGTGGAAATGATAAAAAATGAGAGGGAAATCATCCAAAGTAAAGCGCCCCTCATTCCACTGAATCAAGTACTGAATGGCATTCCACGGTGCCAAGCCGGCACCTTTTTGCTGCAGGACAACCACACCATCGAAACGCAGTGTCCAGTCATCCAGATATTTCTGGTCGCCGAATTTGCCATCTTCGAAGCGTGTGAAACACCACTCTAGGCAGCGGTCACGCCACCAATGCAGGCAGGCCAGCCCGCGATCATCCCGCCGGAAAGCCAAAAGGCCTACATTGTAAACCCCGGCAGAAGATTCCAGGTACTTAAGCTCAGGTGGGTAACGATGCTCAATGATAAGAATTGAACATTCTCCCATCTCGGAATATATCGGCATGGGATCAGCATAGAAACACAAGTCAGCGTCCAGGTAGGTGATCAAATCAACTTCTGGATTATGATTAAGAACATAAAGCGGCAGAGAAGGTGTACAAGTCCAGAAATATTCAACCAGGCTGCGTTCGGTCTTGGTTTTCTGGAGTTCTAGGTCACTGGCCTCGAATTGATCCAGTGAAATCAGGTTCACTCCTGGCAGGTGAAGGTGGTCAAGCGTCTGAAAAGTGACAGAGTCGAAACACAAAACCCACAATATAAAAGGGTGTTGGCAATGCCGTGCCAGCGAACGGTACAGGACTAATCCGCGAGTCAAATAATTACTGTCAAAATAGGTGCAAAAGTGGTATTGCGTCGGCAGCATCAACTCTGCCCCCAGTTATGACATGCTTCGGCTACAAAATCCACCTGCTCGTCGGTCAACTCAGGATAGATTGGCAAGCTCAATACCTCCGCAGAGGAGCGTTCGCTATGCGGCAAGGCGCCAGTGATGGGTATGCGCCCCTTGTAGGCTGGTTGTTGATGAATCGCCATGGGATAATGAACAAGCGTGCCGATGCCCTGGGAACGAAGATAACCTTGAAGCGCATCGCGGTGGGGTGAGCGCACAACATACTGATGATAAACATGTCTGGCGTTTTCCCGGCAGACGGGCAAGGTAAGACCGCTATCTGTCAAAACGGTTGTGTAGCGTGCAGCGAGAGCATTGCGACGAGCGTTTTCGGCCTCGAGGTATTCGAGTTTCACCCGCAGGATCGCAGCCTGGAGCTCATCCAGGCGTGAATTACAACCCGGAATCTCACTAATGTAGCGCCGCCGCCATCCATATTGCCGCAAGGAGCGCGTATGTTCGGCTAGCTTAGTATTGGGAGTAACGACCATGCCGCCGTCACCCAACGCGGCCAAGTTCTTGGTGGGGTAAAAGCTGAATGCAGCGATGTCGCTCCAGGCTCCGGTCATGCGCCCTTCCAATGTTGCGCCATGTGACTGGGCACAGTCTTCGATTACGTACAGTCCATAGCGGTGAGCCAATTCCAGAATTGCCACCATATCAGCCGGCTGGCCGTAGAGATGCACCGGAATGACAGCTTTCGGCCTGCCGGTTGGTGGATAAACCAATGCCTCCTCCAGGCAGTTCGGATCCAGAGTATATGTCATCGGGTCGATATCCACCAATACGGGTGTTGCACCAACCAACTCAATCGCGACGATTGTGGCGACAGCTGTATGGGAGACAGTGAATACCAGGTCGCCAGGGCCGACTCCACAGGCTCGCAGTGCCAGTTCCAAAGCATCCGTGCCGCTGGCCACACCTATGGCATGGCTGACCCCTATATAAGCTGCAAATGCCTGCTCAAAGGTTTCCACTTCTTTTCCCAGGATGTACCAGCCACTCTCCAGGACACGCTGGATGGCGATATCAATCTTGGCTTTGTGAGCCAGGTAGTTTGCCCTGGGATCTGTCTGTGGAATTTGAGGCATTGGGCTCATAAATAGTGGTCAAGGTGACGGCGATAATATTCCAGTGTACGAACCAGGCCATCTTCAAGATTAACTTGCGGTGTCCATCCGAGCATGTTGCGGATACTTCGGTCGTCTGCATAATAGTCGCCAATATCGATGCGTTTCCGTTCCGCTGGAAAATCCCGCACCTGAAATTCACCGCTTCCGTTGACCTTTACAGATAATTCGGCCAGCTCCTGCAGATTGATCACTTCACAACCACCCAGGTTGTAGACCTGGCCATTAGCCTTCTCGCTGGTGGCTGCCAACAGGAAAGCCTCGACCGCATCTTCAACATAAGTAAAATCCCTTAATTGCTCGCCGCCCCATACTTCGAAGGGCTTGTCTTCTAATAACAATCTTATCCAAACCCCTAGGAAGGTCTGGCGGGTATCCTTGACGCGCATCCGAGGACCATACGTATTCGTCAAGCGGAGAGCACTGGCTCGAATCCCGTAGACGTTGTTATACAGGATATGATACCATTCCCCTGCCATTTTATTGATGCCATTGACATCCGTGGGGCGGAGAATAAGTTTTTCATCCACTGGCAGGTATTCGGGTTTCCCATAAATTTGGCGGGTACTTCCAAAGACAATCTTGATATCCGGATTATATTTTCTACAGACCTCCAAAATGGTCAGCTGGGCCCTGCAATTGATGTCTAAATCGGTGTAAGGATCCTGCATCGAATCCAAGTGACTGGTTTGACCTGCCAGATTGAAAAGAAAATCCTGCCCCTGTACCAGATAGCGCATACTGTAGGTATCGCGCACATCTGAAATGTTAACCCTTACTTTGTCTTCTATACCAGCAATGTTGAACAGGTTGCCGCCGTATTCTGGAATGAGGCTGTCTACCAGGGTGACATTTGCTCCCTGATCTACCAACTTGCGGGCTAGATTAGAGCCTATAAAACCCAAACCGCCAGTGATAAGAACTTTTTTCGCACTAAATAAATTCATTTTGTTTCACTCTACGATCTTATAGGTTTTCTTTTTATCAAGAATGAGGCCTTGCCAAGTAGTTTTAACTGGCGCACTGAGTTTGTCGAGACTATCGAACTCCGCGATAATCCGACAGGACGTTTTGATTAAATAAGAATAAAAATGAGGGTTTGAAAAAATCCAAATTGGATAACTGGCGCGGTAGATGGCAGGAGGCACACTTTGCACACACAGGCGATCTATTGGCCCATCCCAGAAGGGCGTACGGTCGATAATAACAATGTCACAAGGAAGCCCCATTATCTGCTCAAGAACCTTGTAAGGATATTCGAGATACTGCAATACACAGCTAAGGAGCACGATGTTCGGCTGGGTTTCACCCAGACACTCTGCAATGTCGTTATAAAAATGGAGGCGATCATCTTCGAAACAAGCCTTACCGACCTCTACATGGCGGGGTTGCTCGACAATGTTCCAGCGTACCCCGGGCAACATGGATAAGAAGACCCGGTTCTGAAAGTAGGTACTGCCCAGCGAACCACCGAAGTCCAGCACGTTGAGCGTTCCCCCATCGCGGGCGGCTGTCCACATCAAGCCGGCTAACAGCGGCCAAGCATACTCTATCTTATCAAATAAGACCGAATCCCGCTCATAAACCGCTTCACCTTTTTTGACTTTCAAAAGGGATAATCTGGTCTTTTCCAAAATAAGTTCGCTATCATAGCCAGTACTGGCAGCCATTGCTTCATTCCAGCCGGGGTAGTCACCTGATAGATCGTAGGAGTTGGTTTGCCGATTGCCGCGCATTCGCTTTGCTAGGTGGATTAACACTGGCGGCGTTATCAGCTTGAGTATGTCTTTCAGAGTCATTCCTAAATGCCTCTTAACTCTCATAGAAGCAAAACTATTTATTCTTTACTTGCAATGCAGTTTCGTAATTCTGTAATCGCTGTTGTGCAATTTTAACCCAACTAAATTGTTTACGCACTTTCTTTGAGCCATTTACGCCCATTCTTTTGCGTATATAAGGTGATGAAAGTCGCATTATTTGTTGCGCCAAATCATCAGGGTTGTCTTCAATGTATAATAACCCGTTTCCATTCACGCGTTCTAACACTTTTATTTGATTACTTAGAATAAGAGGCAACCCGCAAGCAGCGGCGTCAAGCTGGCTGGTGGATTCCTGTTTAGGCCAAATCCCAATATCAGCTGCCCAGTAATATGGCGGTAAATCACTCGTTGGTACAAAAGGATTAACTATACAACCCGGCAATTTTCGAATAGCTGCTACATCTTCTGCGAGGCCATTACCGACAAATAAACCCCGAAAAGCACCACCTTCGGCTACCAATTTGCCAATTGCTTCTGCCAGGCAGAAAGGATTTTTGTCTTTAGAAAATCGCCCAGTATATACACAAACCACTTCGTTTGGTGCAAACCCAAGCGACCGTCTCAATTGAATTCTGGTCTGTTGAGCCGGGCCGGTATTTGGGGGACGGAACAGGTCGGTATCCACTCCTAACGGAACGACTTCAACCTTGCGGGATTCGATGCCAAAGAATCTAACGACAATTTCTGCCGCATCGGGACTTATAGGATAACACTTTTCTATAAGTGCGCTTAAAAGTTTCCCGAAGGTTTTGGAATATAAAAGCCAATATATACTGTCGCGCAAGCTACCGTTTCCAAGAGCAGGAGGAAACACTGAGGCATGTGTATGCGATTCCAGGAAAAGTTTGTATCCTACTGACGCCTTGGATAATGCTGTCTCCAGGGTTGAAAGACTTGTCACATCAAAGGTTTGTACAATCTGCGGACAAAGAGTAGCAAGTTTATTTCTCAGGCCTCGGATGCGTAACCTTCCTCGCCATTGGCCATATGGTAGTCTATGAAGGGAATAACCGTCCAAATTCCTGGACTCACACGGCACAATCCCAGGTCCTATAAAGGGTTCGTAGGTTTCTTTATAGGTGGGGGAATTGAAATAGGTCTGGCAATTAGATGTTATTAGATGAACTTCGTGGCCCAATGATGCAAGTGCTTTGGGCAAACAGTTTTCTGCATAACCCATTTTTTCGGAAAACCAATCTGATATGATAGCAATTTTCATAGATCAACCGCTTCATGATAACCGAGTATAAATATCGGTTCTCCCCATTATTGTTTGATTTGGGCGTACACCTAAGAACCCTCGATGTGCGAAATTTTGTAAATAAATGCCAGTTTCAGATGTGTAATAAGAACGGGCGGCATCATCTAATACTAATAAACCATTTACCTTAATTTTATTTACGCTATGCATAATGCATGCTGGCCTCGCTCGCCCATCTATGAGTACAATATCAAAAAAATTATCTGAAAAAGAATCGATCTGACATACATAGTTTCTGAAATAATATCTTTGTAAGGATACATCTTCAGATAAATAAAGGTTAGGATCGGCGATATTACGGCCTTTTTTGTCCTCTTTTGGCTCAGGCAGCACTAATCTATAATCAATTCTGGCCATCCCCTCAAGGCGAGTACGAATCATTTTGTACCAATCAGGATCATGTTCAATGGAGACACATTCTGCTCCGTAATTTAACCAGAAAAGGGTTGATCCACCACTTCCATATTCAAAAACTCTCTTACCCTCAAGTGGTAAATTAACTAGGAAGTCTATTGCATCAAACACCAACCAGGGTTGCTTCTTCTTTAAGAAATAATCTTTTCGAAATGAACCAAGCCAACAAAAAAAATGGGTTCGTTGATTTGAATCCCGAAGCAAAGACAAAGCGAAACGTATGAAATCCATAACATTATCAGCCATCTACTGGGTGACTGGTCCAGTCATAAGGTACTAGAAAATCTCCTTGATCCTGACTGGTAATCTTGCCAGAATTGAAGAAGTCTCCATCTTCGACCTGAATTGTAAAAGCAGATTGTAACCAATCAACAATTTCTCCATTCAATGTGCAAAACAATGCACAAGTATATGAACCTGCCCGCAAGTTAAATCGTGGCCAGGTACATTGAAAATAACCTTTCGGGTACAAATCCAAGATAGACCTATCAACATCGAGTGAGTTCAAATGAGTCAACAAATATCCCTGGCTACTTCTAACATTGAAAGCGATATTAACCTTCGCATCTTGGATCGCCTTATCAAATACATAGTAAAACCTTATAAAAACATCCTGCCCAGAAATAACCTGCCTCTGTTCCTTCCCTGAAGCATCAAATAATCCAACTCTGGTAAATTTAAGCGATTGATTCCCCTGCCTATCTCGACGCTCGGCTAAACCTAATGTCTGAATTGTTTTTACATCCTGGATATAATGATCAATTGCACTTCCGATATTCCCACAGAAGTTCAATGTCCCTTCACTTAATACCATACCGTTTTGACATAATTGCTGTACAGCAGCCATGTTATGACTCACAAACAGCACAGTTCGACCTTCATAATTCACATCTCCCATCTTCCCCAAACACTTTTTCTGAAATTCGGCATCCCCTACCGCCAGTACCTCATCCACCACCAGGATCTCTGGCTCCAGGTGTGCCGCCACGGCAAAAGCCAGGCGCACATACATGCCGCTGGAGTAGAACTTGACCGCAGTATCCAGGAATTTCTCGATCTCGGCGAAGTCAACGATCTCATCGAATTTCCGCATGATCTCGCGGCGGGTCATCCCCAAAATGGCCCCATTCAGGTAAATATTCTCGCGCCCGGTCAGCTCCGGGTGGAAGCCGGTGCCCACTTCCAGCAACGAACCCACCCGACCATAAATGTCCACCCGCCCGCGTGTCGGGCTGGTGATGCGGGAAAGGATCTTGAGCAGCGTGCTTTTCCCGGCCCCATTGCGGCCAATGATGCCCACTGCTTCGCCGTGCTTAACCTCGAACGAGATATCCTCTAAAGCCCAGAAGGTGGTCGGCCTTGCCCGCCGTTCGCCTTTCAACCAGCGCAGCGGAGCTCCAGCTGTTTGCAAAAGCGCCTCGCGGAAGGTCGCATAACGTACCTGCTTTCCGCCCAGCCGGTACTGCTTTCCCAGGTGTTCAACCCGAATGGCCAGATCGCTCATTAAATTATGTCCGCAAAACTGCTTTCCATACGCTTGAAATAATATAATCCGCCGATCAACAGTAGTACCACCACGGCGGCTGATACACTCAGTGAAAACACATCCAGGCTGCTCTTACCCAGGATTGCCAGCCGGAAGCCTTCCACCACGCCTGTCATCGGGTTCAGGCTGTACAGCCAACGCCATTTTTCGGGGATAAGCGAACTGGAATAAGCAATGGGAGTGGCATACATCCAGAACTGCGTCAGGAACGGCACCACGTAACGGATATCCCGGTATTTCACATTCAGCGCCGAGAGCCATAACCCCACCGCCAGAGCGCTTGCCAGCGCCAGTAGCAGGAACACAGGCAGTAAAAAGATCAGGAGAGTCAGGCGTATATGGTAAAAGGCCATCATTCCTATCAATACCACCAAGGCGATCGCAAAATCAATCACCCCGGCCAATACCGAGGAAAATGGCACCACCAGCCGCGGAAAATAGACCTTGCTGACCAGGTTCTGGCTTCCCACCAGGCTATTGGATGACTCTGACAGCGCGAAGGCAAAAAGCTGCCAGGGCAGCAGGGCGGTGAAGGTGAAGATCGGGTATGGGATGCCTTCCGAAGGCAGTTTTGCCAACCCGCCGAAAACGATGCTAAACAAGATCATGGTCAATACCGGCTGCAAAATGGCCCAGGCTGCACCTAGCGCGGTCTGCTTATAGCGCACCTTGATATCACGCCAGGTCAGGAAGAAAAGCAGTTCCCGGAATTTCCATAACTCGCCCAATGCAAGCGGCGCCCACCCTTTGGGTGGCTCAATAACAGTGTGTATGTAATTTCCGGGAAGGCTTGCTTCTGTTTTCTTTATGGCAGTTTCTGGAAAATCCAATTTTGCCTCTTGAAAAGCCAGATGCTTAAATAAGTGCACGCTAATTTTAGAAGTGCATCCTTATCGTTCGAAAATTATATCATGGTGCGCCTCTCCAGCATGGAAAGAAGAAACAATCACGAAATAGGAGACCATCACAAAGAGGGCCAATCTGAAGGGTTCGGGCACACTTCTCAAAAGCCTCTGCAACAATCTGCCCGGAGCCTGGCCACCCTTGAGCAGGTTGATCGTAAAGGTGTGAACCATGCCGGGCGGACCGGCCATGGAAATCGGTTCTGGAACGGAAAGGAAAACAGTCTTCGCCTCGATCCGCACCGGCTGGCAATCCGAGCTCTCAAAATTCTGTCAGGTAAAATAGCATATTTGCAGGCCTGGAAATCGTTGCTAAACTGCCTCCACGACCTGACGGTAGATCAATTGGCCAGGCTGCCTGGCCCCAAAGAATAGGTGGTGATGAACCTGATGGAAGTGGTCCTTCTTCGCCAACATGCAATTGTCTGGATGGTGATTGACCAACTCAAGAATAACTCTCAGGTCGAGCACAATCGTCATCGCAGTCGGATAAATTTCGTTGTGAATGAGATTACCGGTTTGATTGCCTTTTATCCGCAGCCGAAGAAGCCATCGCTGGATATCGATCGCTTTCAGACATTGCTTATCGCTTATCCATAATTGACGTAGATATTTTGTGACTTGTTACATTACGTTCGCTAAAATTCGCAGTAATGACTAAAAATGATCGGTTGCAAACATGGGTTCTATTAAATTTTTTACGTTTGCAAGAGTAATGCAAGGTAGATAATTCTTCTCAAGGGTTCAGGTACCAGGTTACAGATTCAAGGGAAGAGAGCTACTTTTCTGTGCATGGGTTCCCTACTGGTGAAAAGTTGAATATATCAGGTGCCTTCGAAAAGTAGCTCTGATCTTTGAGCAGAGGTAAATTCGTGCCAAAGTAGGAATTCAGGATGACGCGAAAGGTGTTCACCGGAGAGATACCCGGGTAAAGCTGGGCGTTGTGACCGTTCATATAATAGGCGTTCAGGATCGTAAATTGATCGGAACCGCTTGTGAACAAAGGCCCTGTGTCGGTCTGGATGACGATCACCAATGGGCGGGTGGATTTGCGGATCAGGGTGGTGATGGTTTTTTCTAGCTCCTGGTCGGTAAAGGGAATCTGTTCCCGATACCCTTGCTTGAAATTTTCCTGGGTGTAATAGCCGTACTGGTCCATAAAAGAGGATGCGTTAATTATTGATCCATCCGCAGCAAAGACGAAGGGCGGGTGCGGGTTGATGATATGCATGAAAACGAATTTTGGACCCGGCATGCTGGCCAGCCTGGGTACGCTGTTGTAAACCAGCAGAGTGCGCTCGCGGAAGCGGTTTGCGTTAATGTTTAAACGGTTAATTGTGCCCAGTTCTTCCAGGAAGCTAACCGGTGTGGTGAGTAGCAACAGATCCTCGAAACTGGTCAGAGATGACCAGAATATAGAAGGTGCGATGTAAACGTCTGAGTTGTCCAACTCGCTCCAGGTGAAACCGGTCGCGAAGGCGACGGTTTTGTATCCAACCGTTTTCAAATCTGCTTCGAGTGTGTTGAAGCGGATGGCAGCCGAGATGGCGACCTGATCCTTATTGGATGGAAGGAAACCCTGGCCGAGGTTTTGCAGGTAGTCCATGTTGAGAACAGAGCCAAGCGACAGTTCGGATGTAGCGTAGTTGCTCTGGCTGCAGGATGCCACGTAGAAACCATTGTCTTTCAGAAATTGCTGGAAATCGCTAGTATCTATCCCGGCCCAGCGCTGAAGCTGGTCGATACGGCCGTAATCTTCTGGCATGATGAAATAGATATCCGGAGGGGTTTCGCCAGCAGGAATTTGCAGGTCCTGTTTCGCCTGCGTAACTCTTGAAAGAGCTGGGTAGGTTCCTATGGATGTCCATATGATCACCGGCACGAGGACATAAACCAATAGCCCAAGCGAGACAATATTCAGTGGCAGGGCAATTGCTTCAAGGTGAAGCCTGGGCAATTTGGCCAGGATGAGCACCAGATAAGCCAGCAGGAACCAGGCAGTAAGCATCCATATGGAGAGATTCGGGATATTCCATTTTTGGGAAATGACGTCGAAAACATGACCATAACTGAAGAACAGCAGCAGCCAGACAACCACAACAAATGCCGCCCTGTGGGTGTCGTGGTAAATCAGCCGGAAGAACCAAAAAAACACGCCGGCCATCAGGCAGGAGATAATTAGCGTTCGGATGGCGACAGGATATTTAACCTGGGAGATATTGTATGAAAGCAGCGCCAGCACAGGATAAGCGGCTAAAAAGAAGAGGTAGAAGGGGAAATGAACGATTCTTTTCAAGAAATTTTATCCACTCAAGATATCAATTATTCATTCTATCAATTCCTTCTTCAAAATTGGTTAATAAAAAGCAGGGCTTCTCGCGTATAGTTGTAGAGTCACCCAATTGACGAACAAGAGAAACCCATGAAAGAGGTTTTAACATTTTTACAAAGCAATGTGCCTTTATTTGAAATAATGACTTTACGCCAGTTTAACAAAGTCATCTTTGGAACGTTGGTCGCCTGCGCACCGATCATCTTGTTAGGTTTGTCGCACTGGACTGAGAAAGGCGGCAATTATCGTTCCATCCAGTGGTTCTATTATTGCAGTCTCTCCTGGCAAGCCAATCAGAGGTTGTTTTTTTTTCCAAGCATTTCGTTCAATCTGGCAGTGAATACATCGCTGCTGGTGGCGAGACAGTATCCTGGATTTGAAACCATATGATCGAATTTTCAGATATGCCAACGAGACAAAAAATATGCTACCGCAGAAATCTGACGCCATTTTATTGGCCGTTATTCTTCAACAAATCACCCGTTTGTGTGCTATTCACTTGGTCTTTCAACTCTGAGCCAGCTCTATTTGTTGAAGGTATTGCTAATGGAAACTATTAATCATTATCCAAACCCAAAGACGAGCTTATTAATTAAACAGTATTCTTTTCTTTTTCAATTTCAATAGGATGTGGGACAATTAATGTCATTCCCAGGAAGGATTGCTTCAGTTTTCCTTATGAATAACTTGGTTTCTGAAAAATCGTACGTATATTATGGGGGTGTACCCTTTTCATTCGTAAATTATAGCATGTTATACCCTGTATGCCTGGCTAGCAGAAAAGATTTTGAAACGGAAAAGAATCTCAAGAATGGCTAATCTGAAAGGTCTGGATATTCTTACTCCCAGGCCTCCGAAAAGATCTGTCCGGGCGCCAGGCCGCGTTGGGTTAATTCACCTGTAAGTGCCTGGATCATCTCAGGCGGACCAGCCAGGTAATACGCCAGGGAGAGCGGTTCGGGTACGGCCCCGAAAACGGTCTCCACTTTGATCTGTCCCGGAAGACAATCCGTACCCTCAAAATCCAGTTCAGCAAAATAGTGCACCTGCAACCCCGGGCAGCGTTGCGCGGCAGCCTCCAATATCGGACGGTAGATCAGTTGACTGGGTCGCCTGGCCCCATAGAAGAGTTGGATGTGATAAGGGTAGGTGGCCGGTAGTCCGTACAGAAAAGCACTGAAGGCCGTCACGCCGGTACCACCCGCCAGCAGGCAGGCATCCCGGTCGGGGTTTATGGTGAATTCGCCCAAGGGCATCTTGACCCATACCGTAGACCCCTGGCGTAACTCTGCTGCCATCCGGGCGGAAAACTGGCCTTTGACGGCATAGGTGATGCGCAGGAGGCTGTGCTCAACCGGGGCGCTGGCAATCGAAAATGCTCGGCTATCCGGCCAGGCGCCGCCGGGGCTGTACGAATCCAGGGTCAGCGATAGGTACTGGCCCGGCAGGAAGGTCGGGGCGGGGCTTTCCGGCTCCAGGAAAAGACTGAAGAGTTGCCCTCCATGCTCCAGGATATCTGTCACCCTGCAGTGTATTATTTTCTGCATCAACCAACCTGCTTCCTGACCATGAAACTGTAAACGGTTAATTATTTATTTCCAACGGCCTGTCTCGATCGATAAAATTATATTCGATATCGTCCAAAGGGACTCATTTCGGTTTGTTAAGCAATAAACCTGCGACGCGCGACCCAGCGCGTCGCATAAAGAGTCGTAAACGATTTGCACAAACTTGCCTGGATCACTGAATAAACGGATGAAAGGTTGATATATTCAAAGTGGGCAATATCAGGCTTTCACCAGCCCAACCGTGACCATCTCGCCATCGAACTCGTCCGAAGAGCTGGTGGATTCGGGAGCCGGCCCGGCATAATGCAGTTCCACCGTCAGCGTTTCAGCGGTGATGTAATCCCGATTGGCTTCAATGGCTTCCTTCAACCCGGTAGTGGCCACCACATTCACCTTGATCCGGTCGGACACGGCCAGGTCGGCGGTCTTGCGCAGGTCCTGCACGCGCCGGACGAATTCACGTGCTAGGCCTTCGCGCACCAGCTCGGGGGTCAGGTCAGTGACCAGGGCGGCCAGATAGGCGCCCTCCGCCGCCACTGCGAAACCGGATTTGGCATCCGCGCGCACCTCCACATCCTCTGGCAAAATGTTATATTCCTGGTCTGCCAGTACGACCTTTTTGGATTGCCCGGAGAGAAAGACCGGGGCAACCACATTGGGGTCGAGCTGGCGGATGGCCTTGGCCAACTCGGGGAATTTGTTGCCGTATTTTTGGCCCAACTGTTTGGGCAGCGGCTTAACCGTGAAGGAGACCGCTTCAAGGGTTGTGTCCAGCAGGCGCACTTTCTTCACGTTCAATTCGTCGGTGATCAGCTCGGCGTAGGTTTCCACGGCGTGGTATTCATCCGGGCGGCTGAGCGCAAAGGCCGCTTCGGCCAGCGGCTGGCGGACTTTCCGGTTGGCTTTCTGGCGGGCGTTATGCCCCAGAGAGACCATTTTCATGACCAGGTCCATTTCGCGGTTGAGAGTTTCGTCGATGCAGGCCTCGTCCGTTTTAGGCCAGGCAGCCAGGTGCACCGATTCGGGCGCCTTAGGATCCAACGGGCAAACCAGGTTACGGTACATTTCTTCGGCCAGGAAAGGCATGGACGGCGCCAGCAGCTTGGACAGGGTCACCAGGGCGGTATACAGGGTAGCGTAGGCGGATTGTTTATCGGTATCGGATTCGGACTTCCAGAAACGCCGGCGTGAGCGGCGTAGGTACCAGGTGGACAGGCTTTCGACGAAGACTTCGATCGGGCGGGTTGCGCCCGGAACATCATAGGTCTCGAACGCCTTGCTTACGTCCCTTACGAGCGTATTTAGCGAGGAAAGCAGCCAGCGGTCGAGGTCATTGCCCTTGCCGTTTTCCTCCCCTTTCCCAACGGGGGTGGGGGTGAGCGCCGGTTCGTCCAGGTTTGCGTAGGTCACGAAGAATGAGTAGATATTCCAGAGCGTCAGCGTGAAATTCTTAACCACATCCGTGACCATGCTGGGTGCAAAGCGCTTTTCGGCTCCAGGCGGCGAGCAGGTATAAAAATACCAGCGGAAGGCATCCGCGCCCGATTCATCCAGCACCGTCCACGGGTCAACAACGTTGCCAAGATGCTTGGACATCTTCCTTCCGTCGGCATCCACCACGTGGCCCAGGCTGATGACATTCTTGAAACACTCCTGGTCGAACAGCAGGGTGCTGATGGCATGCAGGGTGTAGAACCAGCCGCGCGTCTGGTCGACAGCTTCACAGATGTAATCGGCCGGGAACTGCTTTTTGAACATTTCCTGGTTTTCGAAGGGATAATGCCATTGGGCTACCGGCATGGAGCCGGAGTCGAACCAGACGTCGATCAGGTCGGGGACGCGTGCCATTTTGCCGCCGCATTTGCTGCACACCCAGGTGATGGCGTCCACGTGCGGGCGGTGCAGGTCCAGGTCGGAAAGGTTGCGCCCGGCTTTGTCGGACAGCTCCTTGACCGAGCCGACACATTCACGCTGCCTGCAGTCCGAGCATTCCCATACCGGCAGGGGCGTGCCCCAGTAGCGCTCGCGCGATAACGCCCAATCGATATTATTGGATAGCCAGTTGCCAAAGCGGCCCTCGCGGATGGTGTCGGGCACCCAGTTGATCTTGTTGTTCAGTTCCACCAGGCGGTCCTTGAACTGGCTGGTGCGGATATACCAGGAATCACGGGCGTAATACA
This sequence comes from Anaerolineales bacterium, assembly GCA_050014715.1. Lineage (GTDB taxonomy): Bacteria > Chloroflexota > Anaerolineae > Anaerolineales > Villigracilaceae > UBA877. The sequence continues at coordinate 24,197 of JBEKCT010000014.1, forward strand.
AGAGCGGCGTGCCGCAGCGCCAGCAGAAGGGGTAGGTATGGGTATACTTTTCGGAGCGGAACATCAACCCGCGCGCCTGCAAGTCCAGGATGATGGAGGGATCGGCATCCTTGATGAAGACGCCCCGCCAGGGCTTGATCTGCGGCAGGAATGCCCCGTCCGGCCCGACCGTCATCAGCACGGGCAGGTCATATTTTTTGGAAACTTCCAGATCGTCCGCGCCGAAGGCCGGGGCGATATGCACCAGGCCGGTGCCGTCCTCGGTGGTGACGAAATCCCCCAGGATCACGTAATGGGCGGGTTTCTCCAGCGGCATGAAGGTGAAGAGCGGGTGATACTTGCTGCCATTGAGCTTCTTGCCCTTGAAATGCTCCACAACCTTAACCTCTTCATCGCGGAAGACTTTCTCCAGCAGGGCTTTGGCCAGGATCAGCCGCTCCGTCCCGCTTTTGACACCCGGCTCGCTCTCCGGCAGGCTGCGCTCGACGGTGACGTAATCGACCTCCGGACCAACCGCCACCGCCACATTGGCGGGCAGAGTCCAGGGGGTGGTGGTCCAGACCAGCAGGGAAGTGCCGGGCTTGTCGACCAGCGGCATGCGCACGAAGACGGACGGGTCGGTGGCATCCGCGTAACCCATCGCCACTTCATGGTCCGAGAGCGGCGTGCCGCAGCGCGGGCAGTATGGCACGATCTTATAGCCCTTGAAAAGCAGGTCGCGTTCCCAGAAGGTTTTCAGGATCCACCAGACCGACTCGATGTAATCGTTGGTATAGGTGACGTAGGCCTCGCCCAGGTCGACCCAGAAGGCGATCCGGTCGGTCAGCCTCTCCCAATCCTGGATGTAATCGAAAACGGATTTTCGGCACAGGTCGTTAAATTTCTCGATGCCGTACTCTTCGATCTGCTGTTTATTATTGAAGCCAAGTTTCTGTTCAACGGCGATCTCCACCGGCAATCCGTGGGTATCCCAGCCGCCCCGGCGCGAGACATGGAATCCTTGCATAATCTTGTAGCGCGGGAACATATCCTTAAAGGCGCGCGCTTCCACGTGGTGGACGCCGGGCTTGCCGTTGGCGGTGGGCGGCCCCTCGTAAAAGACGTATTCCGGGGCGCCCTTGCGCTGGGTGCCGGTCTTTTCGAAGATCTTGCGCTCTTTCCAGAATTGCAAAATGTCCTCTTCCAGGGCAGTGACATCCAGCTTGGGGCTGACCGGTTTGAACATGCTACCTCCAAAAAGGGCATCAGGTAAATAGGGATTAGGTAATCAGGGATTAGGAGCCGTGCTCCGGATTACCTTGTTCCTGATTACCTAATTACCTAACACAAAACTCTCGCCTCAACCCAGAGACGAGAGCCGGATGACTCACGCGGTACCACTCTGCTTCCTGCCAAAAGGCAGGCTCTCCAAGGAGTCCGACCCGCAGGTTTATACTCCTGTCCTTCTAACAGAGGACAATTCCGGTTTTCCTACTCTCAGCCCGGCTATGAGATTATCAGACTCGTGACCATCGGACTGATTTCAAATCACGGCTCCGGGAGGATTTTCGGCCCTGTCCGCTGACCCGGCTTGCACTGATTCCGGGCTCGCTGGCAGCGTTGCGAGGCGTACTCGTTCCCATCATCGCCTTTCAACCTATCTTTTCAAATTATGCCACAGAAACAGTGGCGGTACAAGTGCGGAATTTGGATCGGGCATTGAGTTCGCCAGTATGAATGGGTTTTCCGCTAATGAAAGTACCATTTTTTGCTCCATTTGGTATACTCGAAAGCACCCAAATCATTCCTAAAAAAGGAAACCAGCATGACCCATCCATTCCTCGATCAACTTGAGATCAATTCTAATTCCATCCGGGAGATACCCGGCGGTTGGCTGCTTTCCGGCCTGCATGTCAGCCTGGAACTTCCGGAAGTGCCCAGGCGCTACCTGTACTCGGGCTGGCAGTCCTGGTCGCTGACGGCCTGGTTGGAGGTTAGCAGGCTGCTTGGTCCGATGCGGCCCTCCAGCCTGCGGGCCATGCAGACCGATCCGGCTTATGCAGCCGAGACCCGCCCGCATGGCTCCTGGTATGGGGCGGTGGAAATGCCGGACGGGCAGGTGCTGCTGCTGGGCGCGCTGGGGCTGGAAAGCCACGTATGCCTGGAAGGCGACCAAACCCTGGCGGGCTGGTTTGAAGCAAGCGAGGGAGAATGGTTCGTGGGTTATGGAGACGAAGACGAAATATTTGACCAGTACGCTGGCTTGCTCAAGCAGCGTCTTGGGAGCAGACGGGCTCAAATATCCCTGCGGGTGTGGTGCTCGTGGTATAGCCTGTACACCGGCATCGACCAGGCCCGGCTCCTGAAAATTCTGCACGACCTGGGCGGCCTGCCGCTTGATTTACCTTTCGATGTGTTCCAGGTGGACGACGGCTGGCAGAAAGCCATTGGCGACTGGGAGCCGAACGGCAAGTTCCCGGGCGGCATGGATGGAATGGCCGCTTCGATCAAGGCGACCGGACGGAAGGCCGGTCTCTGGCTGGCGCCTCTGCTGGTGGTACCATCATCAAGCCTCTACCATAATCACCCGGACTGGCTGCTGCGCAATGAGCATGGGAGGCCGGTTTCGGCGGGTTTCAACTGGGGTGAGAAGTTGTATGCACTGGATACCACCCATCCCGAGGTGTTGGTCTGGCTGAAAGCGCTGATGCAGAAGATGCTTGGCTGGGGTTTTGAGTATGTCAAACTGGACTTTCTGTACGCCGGGGCGCTGTCTGGCCACAGGCACATGGAAATGCCGCGCGAGGCGGCTTTCCGGCAAGGGCTGAAAGCCATTCGTGAGGCTCTCGGGGAAGCCTACTTCCTGGCCTGCGGAGCGCCGGTACTGCCGTCGCTGGGTCTGTGCGACGGGTTGTGGGTTGGCCCGGATGTGGCTGGCTTCTGGACTTCCCACCGGGATGACGACCTGCTGATGAACACCGCCACGCCCGGCACGCGCAATGCCATCCGGACCACGCTGCAGCGCTTGTGGCTCCAACCTCTGATCCAGACCGATCCGGATGTGACCTATTTCAGTTCCAGGCTGAATGATCTGACCTCGGAGCAGAAGCAGCTTTTGCAAGACCTGGCCCAGATCGCGGACTTCAAAGCCAGTTCCGACGTGCCGGCCTGGCTGACCGAATCCGAGCGGGCGGCATTGCGGCTGTTTCTGGATAGCAAACCCGCCATCCAGAAAACGGGCCGTTACAACTACGCGCTGGATGGCCGGTCAGTGGATTTCAGTGCCCAGATCGGCTTGCCGGCGCTGCCTGGTGCGTTCACCAACCTGCAGGGCGCGCTGATCGGCGGGCTGGCAAACGTGCCCTTTTTAATGAGAATTTTCAATGCATTGGAGAAAAGGGATTTGGAAAAGAGGCTCGCTAAGAACCCGGTATAAAAAAGAATCACCACTAAGGACACTAAGGACAAAAAGGAAAACTATAAAGCTCTTCGTGTACCTTAGTGTCCGCCTGTCCTGCGGAGCTCTTCCGCAAGATTGTGTTTAAGAATCTTTTATTTTGACTTTTATCGGTGGCCAAAGTCCACGGTAAAAAAGCCGCCATAGCTGCCGGAGGGGCAATACGCATAGCCCGCGCCGAAATCGTTGTAATCGGCCAGGATGACGGCTTTATGCGGCGCATCGTTCATCCACCAGTTCACTGCGCTCTGCGGGTTGTTGTAACCGCCCGAACCGGCATAAATGATCTCACCGCCCCATCTGCCGGTGTAGCCAGCCGCGACTTCCCGCTGCCAATAAGTCGAACCATCCGAACCGGTGTGGGAAAGAAAATTATTGGCCGCCTGGTCGTCGCTGTGGATCCCGGAAGAGTTCTCGAGCGGGTAGGAGTCCGTCAACGGCCCCAGGCCAGCCGAGGTGCGTTGGGCGTTTATCAGGGCAAGCACCTGGGTCTCGAAGGTGCCGTTATGAACCAGGGTACAGCTGGATTTCGTGGGGGTGCTGGTTGCAGCAGCCGGCGTATTCGTCCAGGTTGGCGTGGCTGTTCCTGAAACCGTTTTGGTGGGTGTCGGTGTAAGCGTTCTGGTCAGGCTGGCTGTGGGAGTGGGGGTTTCTGTCCCTGGAACTGACTGGGTATAAGTTGGTGAGACAGTTTGTGTGGAGGGAGGGGTATTGGTGTAGGTCCACACCGGAGTAAAGGTCAAGGTATCTGCCGGCGTGGTCGTGCTGGTCAGACTGACAGTGGCAGTGAGGGTTGCCGTAGCAGAGGGGTCATAGACTGTCGTGCCCGTTTTTGTAGGCGGATTGGTTAAAGAGGCGGTCTGGCTGGCAGTACGCGTATATGTTGATGTTGGCGTTCTGGTAAGACTGGCTGTGGAGGTACGCGTGTACGTGGCTGTCCGGGAAGAGGTTGGTGTGAGGGTGAAGGTTGGACTGGGGGTCAAGGATTGGGCGGGTGTCCTAGTAATGAATGGTGTGAATGTAGGCGTCAATGTTGCTGTGACCGTGAAAGTAAGCGTGGCGGTGGCTGTAAGGGAAGGATTCAGTGTGAGGGTGCCGGTTGGGCTGGTGGTGAAAGTAGGCGTGACAGATGCCGTCTGGGAGACGGGTAATCGGGTTGCAGCGGTTGCTATAGAAGTTGGCGGATCTGTAACTGAAGCAATGGTTGTGAGGGAAAGCGTTGCCGTATCTGGTAAAGTCGCTGGCGCCGCCGTCAGAGTGACCGTGGGCGTACCTATTTGAACGAGCGAGTCCGGCCCCAGGAATCCCCAAAAAGAGGGCAGGCTGGCGGGGTCAACCGTGCAGGCGATCAAGGACGATAGGATAACCAGGCATAAAAGGATATTTCTGGAACGCATGTGCCACTCCAATGAAAACCACTTTAATCATACTGCAAAGTGTCATGCTTTCCTAATGGTATTTTCTTGTCAATTTTGTTAGGGGATACAGGGTATCACAGGGCGCACTTTGAGCAGGTATTCGTCCAAATAATAACCGCTGGCATGCAGATAGGCTGCCATTTCCACGCCCACGAAGCGGTAATGCCAGGGCTCGTAGGCCAGGCCAGTTATACTCTCGGCTCCTAGCGGGGAACTCATGCTAAAACCGTATTCGTAGGCGTGCTGCGCCAGCCAGCGTCCTTCTCCGTTCTGGTCGAAAAGCGTGGAAAATGGATCGGTGGTGCTGCCTGTCATGGCAGGCATTTCGGGAGAGCCAAAATCCACTGCTGTGCCCAGCTGGTGTTCGCTGTGACCGGGCAGGGCGCTGACATCATTGGCGTTGGTTGGATCGGAAACAACTCAGCGATTATGTGCAACGGCCTGGTCGAAGTAACTCCGGTAGGCAGACAGCACAGTCGGGGCGAGACCATCCGCCAGCATGGCTTTGACCATCTTTCCCAGGGCCTGGGCGGCTGGCTGGCGCAACAGCATATCCGGCAGGGTCACCCGGCCGGGCAGGAAATTCCCCAACCGGACCAGGTCCCCGGGCACATAGGCCGGGTCGAGCCCATAATTAGCGTCCACCTCTGAAAACAAGTCGCTGTTGGCCGGACGGCGTTGATCGCAAGGTTGCAGCGTGGCTTGCGGATCCAGGGTTGGCAGCGGAAACAGGGTCGGGGCAGGAGTGGGTGTGGCTGTGGGGGAAGGAATTAATGTGGGTGAGCTGCTGGCAGTCGGGCTGGGGATAGGGCTGGGCGAGGCTGGGGCAGTTACTATTAACGCCGGAGCGTTCTGTGATTGGCAGGCCGCCAGGAAAACGATCATCAGGGTCGATATCAGAAACCGTCTTTTGGGAATTACCACTTTGAGATCAAATTTTTCAACCACCAATTCACCAAGCCACTTTGAATCTTTGGTTTCTGTTTAATTGGGCCGTGTCTTCGTGTCTTGGTGGTTGAGAAAAGCCATGGACCTCATCCTATCGCTTTGACCAGTTCGGCCAGCAGGTCCGGTGATTTCAAATGCAGGCGCAGGATGCGCCGTTGGCGGGCTGCCAGGGCCTCGTAATCTCCGAGTGCTTGGCAGCGCTCCAGCACACCAAAACGCATCTTTTGGGTGGGAATCTCCAGGTCAGACAGAGTGTCCGCGGTAATCTGCAGGAACAGGCCAGTATCCGGTCCGCCCTTGTGCAACTGGCCGGTGGAATGCAGGAAACGCGGGCCAAACCCGACCGTGGTGGCGCAACCGGTCCTTGTACGGATGGCCAGGCGCAATTCGGTCAGCGCGGCGGCCATGGCGGGATTGCGCGGCAGGTAGGCGTTGATGGCAACATAATTCTTTCCGGTATGCGCCAACCCAAGGAACACCTGCAAAACCTGTTCCAGGCCAGCTCCAACCAGGTCAATGGTCGAAAAGGCCAGTATGCCTGCACCCTTCCAGATGGGCAGCCCTTCTTCCAATTTACCGGATTGTTTATAAGCCGCGATCTTTTTTATGGTACGGGTTTTGCTATCCTGCACGTCCGGCTGGTCGAAGGCATTGACGCCCAGCACGGCGCAGGCGAATGCCGTTGCCACTTCCCAGCGATAGAATTCGGCTGCCAGGTCGTACATGTCAGAAATGTCGAATACCAGCGCCGGATGGCCGGCCTGGCAAAGCGTATCCACCTGCGAATCCAGGCTGCCATCCTGCCGCAGGTAGACGAAGATCCGGTCAGCGCCATAGCGTTCAGGTTCCGCGATCGGTTCGTCGTCCACGACCAGGATGCCTTTGGCTAGTTTTCCGCTCGACTCGTCCACCAACTGGTCCAGCCAGGCGCCCAGGGAGGCAACCGGACGATCGGCCAGGATGGTCAGCTTGTCCCGACCTTCCACTGCTGCCTGACCCAGCACAGCGCCCAACACCAGACCGGGATTACGAGCCCCGCTTACTGCAGCAGTACTCTGGCGCATCATCCAGCGGGCCCGCTGGAGCAGATGCTCCACATTGAAGCCGATCAAGGCTGCCGGGACCAGTCCAAAATGGCTCAAGGCTGAGAAACGTCCGCCAACCGCCGGGTCGGCCAGGAAGGTCTTGCGGAAACCGCGCGCATTTGCCAGGGCTTCCAGCGTGGTGCCCGGATCGGTAATGGCAACAAAATGGCTGCCGTCCCCGCCGGTCTGTTCCCAAAAATAATTGAACAGTGCGTTGACTTCCGCTGTTCCGCCGGATTTGGAGGAAACAATGTAAAGGGTCTTTTGGGGCGGAAATTGGTCGGCGGTCTCCAGCACCTGGGCTGGATCGGTGGAATCGAGGATGGAGAAAGTCAGGCCGGCTGGCGTGGCGGGGGTTTCTGAAGGAACGAGAGCCGAATAAATGCGTGAAAGCACTTCCGGTGCGAGGGAAGAACCACCCATGCCGAGGAGGAGCACATGTGTCAGACCATCCAAGTGCACGCGCTGGGTAAAATCGTTGATCTCCTGGACGGCTGCGCGTGAACTGCGTGGCAGGTCCAACCAACCCATCCGCTTGCGAATTTCCTCCTGGCCGGCCGGGTCAGCCGTCCAAAGAGCCGGGTCTTGCGACCACAGACGGGCGGGAGCATCTGCTGCGATCAGGCTGGCAACCCGGCGTTTGACGGATTCAGCCAGAGGCCCGAGGGCAATGACGGCGCGGGAACGGTGTTCATCAATTGCCTGCAACATGGCTGAAAAAGCATCCGCGAATGATTTTACTCCTTCCACTTCGAGTTCAGTCGTTACCTTATCCATCGAGATGCCAAGGGTTTCCAGGGAGGCGAGAACCTGTCGGGCCCCGTCCAGGTCATTGCGGATGGTTTCCACAGCTTTGCCGTGGTCCCGGAATGCTTCCAGGGTCTTGGGCGGGACTGTGTCAACGGTGCCGGAACCGATCAACTGGTCGACGTACATCGTATCGGGATAGGCTGGATTCTTGGTGCTGGTGGAGGCCCAGAGCGGGCGCTGGACCGCGCACCCGGCTGCATTAAAACTGGCAAAACGCTCGCCACGGAAAACCTTGAGGAAGGCCTCATACGCCAGCCTGGTGTATGCAATGGCAGCCTCGCCGCGCAACTCCTTCGCCCCGGCGGTTCCGATCGCATCCAGGAGTGCATCCACTTTCGTGTCCATGCGGGAGACGAAGAAGGAGGCCACGGAGGCAATATTACGTACATCCAAACCGCCATTAAGACGGTCTTGCAGCCCACCCAAGTAGGCTTCCATGACGGCTTGATAGCGTTCCAGGGAGAATATCAGGGTGATGTTAACATTTATTCCGGCTGCAATGGCAAGGCGCACGGCTGGAATTCCTTCCAGCGTGGCGGGAATCTTGACCATCAGGTTCGGGCGATTTACCCATTCCCAGAGTTGCTTGGCCTGGGCAAATGTGCCGTCGGTATTGTGAGCCAGTAACGGGTTGACCTCGAGTGAAACGAAACCGTCCGCCCCTTCGCTCTCGCGGTACATGGTTGAGAACTTGTCGCACGCATCCCGAATGTCTTCAATGGCAAGCTGCCAAAAGATCTGTTCGGCATCCCAGCCGGACCAGGCCAGTGGCATGATGGCCGGTTCATAGTCATTTGTCTTGGCAATGGCGTTGAGGAAAATGGAAGGGTTGGAGGTGACACCGCGGATATCGCCGCGCGTGATCATGGCAGCCAGCTCGCCATTCTCAAGCAGGCGTCGCTGGATATTATCGTACCAAAGGGATTGCCCGAGTGAATAGAGTTTTTGAATAGTCATGCTCTTACCTGTCAAGTTTCCAACTTCCTGATCTTGGCAACCCGCCGGGCATGCCGTTCCTGCCCGGGATCATTGCCAATGAAACACGCCGATAAAAAGGCCGTGATGACCTCCATGGCCAGCTCAGGCCCGATAACACGCGGCCCCAGGCAAAGCACATTCATATTGTCATGTTCGACGCCCTGGTGACCGGAAAAAGTATCATGGCAAACACCGGCGTAGATGCCCTTGAGCTTATTGACCGCTATACAGGCTCCCACACCGGAACCACACAGTAAAATCCCACGCTCGGCCTGCCCGGCCTGGATAAAACGCCCGAGTTTTTCCGCGTAATCGGGGTAGTCCACCGAAACGGTGTTATCAGTGCCCAGGTCGATCGGCGTATGTCCGAGGCGGCGGACGGTTTCCAGAACAGACTGCTTGAGCGGAAAACCGGCATGGTCACAAGCAACGGCTATTTTCATCTATGGATCTCCTGAAAGGTGGAATCGGGCTGATTTTACCATGCGAAGGATGAAAACCGAGGCCAACAGGCTTAAGAAAAGGCTAAACCGAATTGTGCTCATATCCAGGTTTCTGTTGTCATTCCGGGATATTTGTGCAATAATACAGCCGAAATCCTCTGATTTGGTAAGGAGGAAAACAATGACAACTCCGAATCCTGTCCTGGAAGTATCCGAGGAGATTAATGCCCTGCAGGCCAGGGTCAACGTGGTGCAGGGCGGTGTGCAATTGACCAGGAGTCGTGAGGCGGTCGAGCAAATCCAAACTAATGTTAATGGATTGGCGCAGCGCATCGCCAGTATGCGGACGCGCGGTTACGTTTTCGAGAAAGATATGTAAGGACAGGCGCAGTCTTTAATGAGCTCCTGGACTCAGTTGTACCCGAGCCTGCAAACGCAGACCAATACACAATCCGCCGCATTGGTGAACTCCCTGGCTCGATCGAAATGCAGATGCCGCAACTGGCGGCGATGGCTGGCAACCCGGCAGCAGGACGCGGGCTGATGGCCAGGCTGCAATCAGAGATCGGGCAGGAGGAAAACAAGGTTCCTGCCGCCGAACAAGCCATCGAGGCGATTTACAACCAGTTCAACAACCAGGTGTCCGCAACAACCCGGCACCTGGATGAAATCGAGTACCTTCTGGCGCAACTGGCCGAGGCCTCCTTCCAACTGCTACCTACTGAGGCGGGCATCGCAGCAGTCAAGGCAGCCTTGTGCAAGGCCGGCAAAAAGCAGAAGGGCGATCTGCAAGGTGTGCTCTACCTGACGAACCAGCGCCTGATCTTCGAACAGAAAGAAGAGCTTGCCACCAAGAAAGTGCTCTTTGTGGCGACGGAGAAACAGAAGGTACAGGGGTTACAGCTGGAAGCCCCGATGGCGCTGGTGGATAAGGTGGAAACCAGCAAGCAGGGTTTGCTGAAGAATGAGGACCACATTGAAGTCCATTTTCTGAGTGGCGCCGCAGTGCAAATGGCGCATTTTCATATCTGGCAGGACAATACGTCCTGGCAAACCCTGATTAACCGCGCCAGGAGCAAGGACTTCGACCAGAGTCGCCCCGTGGCGCTCGACCAGTCGGCGGTGGACAAAGTTAAAGCGGCACCGGCGCAGTGTCCGTCCTGTGGAGGCAATAATCACCACGGTGGTGCTGCGCGGCATGGACAGCCTCAAGTGTGAATGCTGCGGGTTCGTGATCCGGTTGTAAGAATGAATGATGGAGAAAACACGAGTATTTTCACCGCGTCTGAAAAGGGCTATTTGCAGTCCATGCGGCTGGGCCGCCTCGCCACTGTTGGCCCAGATGGCCATCCGCATGTTGTACCGGTCGCGTTTCGCTACAATCCGGATTTCGATACGATCGAAATTGGCGGTCACGACTTTGCCAAGCGGAAGAAATTCCGCGATATGCAACACAATCCCTGGGTGGCATTCGTGGTCGACGATATATCCTCCATCAACCCATGGATCGTCAGGGGGATCGAGATTCGCGGGGAGGCGATCATGGTGGAAACTGGCGGCACCGGGATCGTAGCCAACTTTTCCCCCGAAATGATCCGAATCAAACCGAAGCGGATCATAAATTGGGGAATCGAAGGAGATCACTCTCCTGCCAACGCCCGCTCCATCCCCTAGCAGGTGGCGGGTCCATAATAAGGGGGCGAAACAAAGAGTTTCTGAAAGGCAACTGGAATGAAAAGCTACGACTACTCGCATCGAGAAAGCGTTGAAGAAATAAGCTGGGAAAGTTTTGCCAGGCTGAGCGCTATTCTGGTTGAGAATCTGGCCAATGACAGGATTGAGGTTGTCGTGGGGATTGCCCGGGCGGGCCTGTTCCCGGCGATGGAGGTGGCATGCGCCCTACGGAAGGAGTTGTTCCCGGTGCGGGTCACCCGCCGCGTGGATGACCGGGTAATGTTCCAGCAACCGGTCTGGAAAGTGGATGTTTCCAAAGAGGTCGAAGGAAAGATCGTTGCAGTCATTGATGAGATTGCAGACACCGGAGAGACTCTGCGGCTGGTGGCGCAACGGGTGCAGGAACAGGGAGCGAGGCGCGTCATTACGGCGTGTCTGGTAAGCCATAGTTGGGCCAGCCCGGTGCCGGACCAGGTGGCATTGGTGACGGATGCGTTGGTCATGTTTCCCTGGGATAAACAGGTGTATCAAGATGGCCAATGGCAGCTTCATCCTGAACTGGCGAATGCGCTGAAATTGCAGCACCAAGAATAGGTAATTTTTATGATTACACAGTTTCCAATCCAACGATCCAGTGCAATTGGAGCAAGCCAGACAAGTGGCAAGGGAATTTGTCCGGCAGTATACAGTCGACGGTATGATCGGGATCGTCTTCCTAGGGGCGATTGCCCGAGGCTATTATGATGCTTTGGCCGACATCGATATCGCTTTATTCAAGAAGCGTAAGGCGGTCTTTGCCATGCCGGTCATGTTTCAAAAGGTGAAAGGTCTTGAGATCCATAGCCATGTGGAAAATTATAAGACCGAGACTCAGGCGACTTGGGACATGGGCAAGCGGTGGACCTATTCCCAGGCACAAATCCATTACGATCCAAATGGCTTGACCGTCCGTCTGTTACAGAATAAAGTTCCTCTGCAGCCGGAGGAGAAAAAGTGGATGTTAATATCCGGGCTGGTACTCTCAGAGTGGTATATCAATCGGTTGACGACCCTGTGGGTGGAGCGCGGCAATATCATCAGCGCTCAGCATATGTTTGATCAGGGACTTAATTATTTCTACGAAATGCTGTTTGCGTTAAATGGTCAACTCGTGGCGGATATGAAATGGCGGTATAACTGTGTGGAAAGACTAAACTGCTTGCCCCAACATTATCGTGAAAGTATCCAGGAAGTGATGCTGCTCAATGCATTTACGGACGAGGAAATCGAAAGGCGGAAAGGCATTTTTATAGGGATGTGGCAGCAGATGGTGCATCTGGTGGAACAGGAAGTACAGATGCCTTATAACGAATTCAAGGAATTAGTGTAAAGGAATTTTTTACACCCAGTTCATAAGGAGTTAATAATGGCTTAATCCTCTTGGGATAAGATGACGCATTGATATAATTCGGTAGTCAGGTCTTTTTCCTATAATTTCTAATGGAGGACAGAATGTTCCGAAGCTTTCGAAATCCAGGCCAGAATGCCGCACCGCTCGGTTCGGCCCAACTGCAGGCGATGAACCAGGCCAACCAGCTGGTTGCCAGTGGACAACCCATCTTGGCCGCGCCGATCTTTGTGCAATTGGCCAGTAATATGGAATCCAGCAATCACCCGCGTAGGGCGGCCAACCTGCATGCCCAGGCCGCCCACGCGTTTGCAGACGGCCAGGATGAGCAGGATGCCTTGGTCCAGGCGCGGCGGGCCTTGAGTCTTTTCATTCAATACCAGATGGTTAACCGGACGCCGGTTTTCTATGCCAATATCACCCGCAAATTAACCAACAAAGGCATGAAGAACTCGGCCGAAGCCCTGGCAAAAGAATTCGGTCCGGCAGTGAGAGGCATACCCATGCCCGCTCCAGCTGCTGCCCCACGCGGCAGCCTGCCGACCAGCTGCCCAAATTGCGGCGCACCGCTGCGTGCAAGTGAAGCTAACTGGATCGACAAGAACACGGCTGAATGCGAATACTGCGGCGCATCTATCCGTGCCTCATGAGCTGGGGTTATGCGGATATGGCCATGCAGCCCTGACTGGAATTTCGGGTCTGCTGAAATGAACATTGAATGCAAGGTCTGGTACCTTAGACGGATTTGATTTCTTTAACATTGGTGTATAATTAGTGTAATTATAAATAATGTAATCCACATTATTCCAATGAGTGAATCAACGCTTCTGGTCATTGAGGGCAAACAC
>JBEKCT010000015.1:0-36423 GCA_050014715.1 Anaerolineales bacterium
GTGACCGCGGATGTAATCCGGCGGTACATAAAGTATCAGAAGGCGCCGAAGGATATTCAGCTCGAGCTGTGGGATAAAGGCTCTTGAAAGCCCCGCAGCTTGCTGCGGGGATCATTTACTAACAATTGTTGACTGACTCCCCCAACACTCCTATAATACGCATGTCACAGGCACCGTGCCAGGGACATTTGTACCTCGATAATAATACTTGCCCGGTTTTCTTGTTTCCTCTGCAAATCCAGGGGGCATAACGAGATTTATGTTCACGAGAATAAACAAGATTCATCAAGAATTCCCTGGGACGTTTTGGATTGTAGTGCTGGTTTCATTCATTGACAGCCTCGGCAGTCACCTGCTTTTTCCATTCTTCTCGCTCTACATTACCCAGAAATTCAATGTTGGCATGACCCAGGCCGGCATCGTCCTGGGGTTATGGTCCGCCTTCGGACTGATCGGCAGCATGGTCGGCGGCGTGTTAACCGACAGGTTCGGGCGGCGACAGCTGATCCTGTTCGGCCTGGTTTTCAGCGCCCTGAGTTCCCTGTCTCTCGGGTTGGCCAATTCGCTGGCCATCCTTTATCCGCTCTCGATCGGAATTGGGTTTCTCTCCAATATTGATGGTCCGGCCTATAATGCCATGGTGGCAGATCTCCTGCCCGAAAAACAGCGCTCCGAAGGCTTTGGGATTCTGCGCGTCGCTGACAATCTGGCCTGGATCATCGGCCCCGCCATTGGCGGCTTCGTGGCGACCAGATCGTTCTTCATGTTGTTTGTGATTGACTCGGTCTTAAGCTGCATTATCGCGATAATATTCTACAAACTCGTTTCCGAGACCAAGCCGGCCGTACATGCTGAAAAAAGTCATGAAACCATCTGGCAGACCGCCACAGGTTACAAGGTTGCGCTGCGCGACCTTGCCTTCATGGCATTTCTTTTTGTTACCCTGCTGATGCTGTTGGTATACTATCAAATCCAGAACACCTTGCCGGTGTACCTGCGCAACGTTCATGGTTTTTCCACGGAAGCATATGGGTTCATGCTGATGAGTACGGCTGTCCTGGTGGTGCTGGCCCAGTTCTGGGTGACCCGCATGACCAAGAACCGGCCCCCTTTCGTTATGATGGCGCTTGGTGCCGCTTTATATGCGATCGGGTTTGGCATGTTTGGATTCATCTCAGCCTATGGTCTTTTCCTTCTGGCCGCTCTTGTCATAACCTTCGGAGAGATGATCGTTGAGCCGATCAGCCAGGCGCTGGCGGCGAACTTCGCCCCGCCGGATATGCGCGGCCGCTACATGGCTGTCTTTGGACTGGCCTCGATAATCCCGACCACGATCGGACCTGGTCTGGCCGGTCTGATCCTGGACAATTTCAACCCGAACCTGCTGTGGTATCTGGGTGGTACGCTTTGTATCATATCTGCGCTGGGATTTTATCTTCTGCATCGCTGGCTTGGGTCTCAAGAACGCTTTACAGCCAGAGGCCGCCAGGAGCACCCTGCAGACCCACTTGTATGAGTCAATTAACCGGGGATACTCTCTACTCCGGACCTGCAGGGAATTTTAAAATCCTGGTGTCGCAAAAAAGTTATCAGGGCAACTCGTTGCTTGCCAATACCCCCAAGTCTTCCCTTGGGCAATGGAATCACAGGGATGCTTTTGCAAGGCTTTCAGTCGGTCTGAAACCGTGCCCCATCCGCCGCCTTGCCGGCTATTCCCCGATTGCCTCTTTCAAGCGTCTGGCCAGTTGTCCAAAAGCAGCCGTATAGCGGATCTCGTCCGGGCGTGGGCGCGGCAGGTCCACTGCCAGGTCGAGCTTGATCCTGCCGGGGCGTTGCGTTAGTAGCAGGACCCGGTCGGCCAGGAAAAGTGCCTCGTTAATCGAATGCGTTACCATTAATACTGTCTTCAGGCGAACCTGCCAGATACGAGAAAGTTCGATCCACATCCGCTCGCGTGTCAGCGCGTCCAGGGATCCGAAAGGCTCGTCCAGCAGCAAGATATCCGGGTCGTGCACCAGGGCGCGCGCAATCGCGACACGCTGGGCCATTCCTCCGGACAGGTCGCGCGGCCAGGCGGATTCAAAGCCCTGTAAACCCACCAGGTCGATCAGTTCCTGGGCGCGTTTGCCGGCCTCGTCTGCCGGCACGCCTTGCATTTCAAGCGGCAGGAGGATATTTTCGAGGGCGGTCCGCCAGGGCATCAGGTTCGACTGTTGAAACACCATCCCGATGCGCGGTTGGCCGCTGGAAAAAGTATACGACCCGGAAGTGGGTTGGAGCAGTCCAGCCAGGATGCGCAGCAAGGTGGACTTGCCGCTGCCGGAAGGTCCCAGTACGCACACGAATTCCTGTGGTTGGATGGAAAAAGAAGCCGAGTCAAGTGCGTGCAGCCCGCCACTATCATCCGGGAAAGTAACGCTCAGGTTTTGCACAACCAGGATCGGCTCAATCATTATTTTATGGTAAGAAGGCATTCGAAAAAGCTTTGGTCAGATCCAACGGCTTGGTCAACAAACCCATATCCAGCAAAACCGACTGCATGCTTTCCCAGGATTTGGGTTGCGAAAATCCCAACCGGTCCGCTTTCCAAAGTTCGATCACGGTTGCCAATTTTTGCTTTTGCAGAACCGGGTCGAGTTGGGTCAGGTTTGCGACATACGCCTTGCAGGTCTCATATGCAGCCGCAGGATCCGCTATGGTATCTGCCAATCCTTGCAGGAAAGCCTTGACCATGCGCCGGACCAGATCTGGGTTTTCCGAAATTGTTTTTTCGTTGGTGATCAAGCCATTGGAAGCCAGTTGGACATAATCGGCCACGCGCAATTCGGTCAGGCTGTATCCCTCCGATCGCAATTGCACCGGTTCATTATTCGTGTAGACGGAAACGGCTTGGTCACGGTCACGGGCCAATGCGTCCACCTGGGTATAACCGATCGAGTCCAGTTTAACATCTGCCTCACTCAGGCCTCCGGCATGCAGCAGGGCCCGCAGGCCGATGTAATTGGCCCCGTACAATCCCGGCAATCCGATCGTCTTGCCGCGCAGATCGGATGGACTGTGGATATTCTCGACAGATTTGGCCACCACCGACACCGGATACTGCTGATACCAGGCCGCCACGTAGACCACCGGCAGACCCTGGGCGCGCGCCAGCAGGACTTGATCCCCGGAAACCACCCCAAATTGGATCTGGTTTGCGCCCACCAGGGCAGTGATGTCGGTTTCCATCGAGTAATCGAAGGTTATCTGGATGCCGGCATCCTGAAAATAGCCTTTCTGGACCGCCACGTACAGCGGGGCGAATTGGATGTCGGGGATATAACCCAATGGCAGGCGTATCTGGGTTAATGACTTGGCCGGTGCATTGCTGCTGCATGCGCTAAGCAGAAGACACACGAAAATCAAGAAACTTTGAATCTTCTTCATAAACATTCCATCGTCAAAGTGCGCTATTTTGAATCTTCATGGCATTTTTTGGGCTTCACCGCTCATACGATTCCTGCCAGACCAGCAGTTTGCTTTCGACAAAGGCAACGATACCGTACAGGAGCAGCGCCAGCAGGATCAGGGTAAACACTGCCACGAAAACCAGGGCCGTATCGTACTGTCCACGTGCCACATTGACCAGGAAGCCCAGCCCCTGGTCGGAACCGACCAATTCGCCAACCACTGCCCCGATCACGGAAAGCGTCGCCCCAATCCGCAGGCCTCCAAGTAAAACCGGCAGGGCAGCCGGAATTTCGAGATAGCGCAACCGCTGGGATGGCGTTGCGTACAGCGATCCCATCAGGTCGTGCAAAGGGCGCGGCACCGACCGTACACCGACCACCGTGTTGACCAAAACAGGGAAAAAAACAATCAGCGCACAGATCAGTACTTTGGAGAAAATTCCCGGTCCAAACCAGATCACCAGCAATGGTGCCACCGCAACGATGGGAATGGCTTGAGTCGCAACCAGGTAAGGACCTACCAGCCGCTCGAACAGGCGACTCTTTGCAATGGAGTAGCCTAGCACGACCGCCGCGATCGTCCCGGCCAGCAGGCCGAGCAAAACCTCGCTCAATGTCACTAGGGTATTGCTGAGCAGGCTGCCGTCAGCCAGCGCCTTCCCAAAACGGACGGCCACTTGCAGCGGAGAAGGCAGGATAAAAGCCGGCAGGCCGGCGGTACGCGTGACCAGCCACCACAGCAGAAGCGCCATGCCCAGGGAGATCGGCGCTGTCCAGTAAAAGGAGTAACGCGAAGTTCGAAAAGATTTGCTGAGAGGCTTTAAATCCATTTATTGTCTCATGAGGCAGGAATAAAAAAATGCCTCGCATGGAAATCCTGCGGGGCAAAGAGAGACACTCATGGTGTCTGCTGAACCACAAACCGCTTGGGCTGGAAGCTGTAAATAGATCCTGACTTTTACAGCACACCCGACCCATACGGGTCATGACATCACCTTCTTCCATCCGGACTGTAACCGTCGGCCTCGGAATTGCACCGGGTCATGCGCTTTCACGCTCGTGGGCTATACCACCGGTAGGGACTTGCGCCCTGCCCCGAAGGTTGGATATGCAACGACCGCAATTATACCTTTTTCGGTCAGGGCCGTCAAATCGTACACGCCTCTGCTTAAACTACGAAGCCCCTTGAAGAGGGGCTTCGCTGGAGTTCATAAAGAAAAAACCTTTGAGCGGGGTAGGAGAAGGATATTGCAAGGAGGAAAAGTCTGCCCTGCAATAATACCAGGTTACCCGCTCATCAGGAGTGTTTTTAGAGAGAGCTCATGCTTTGAGAATGGCCGTATCGGCGACCGGGCAAACCGAGACGCACTGTGGTGAATCGAAATGACCTTCGCATTCCACGCAGGTGGCAACATCAATCACATAGGGGGATCCTTCGGTGATCGAATTGGTTGGGCACTCCGGCACACACGCGCCACACGCAATGCACTCGTCAGTAATCTTCATTGCCATAGGTTTTTACTCCTTGATTATAGTTTGTAGATTTTTCCGCTTAAAATTACTTTATCAGGGACTTTGTGTCAAATGACAAATGTCTCAGCTTTGGATGATATTGTAACTGAGTCGATTCCAACCGGGAACTGCCAGAATTTGGGATAGATTCAAATGGGGCCTCCCACATATGGCGGTAAATAAGTAGAAGACCCCATATATGGTGGTTCCAATTAAAAGAAGGTCTTGCAACTATGCGCAGCCCATGATAAACTTTATTAGAATGATAACTTTACTGGTGGTCACCTCTGATTTTCCATTCGGAGACCTCATCCGCCAGAGCCTGGAGGAGACAGGGCGGTTTATCGTTCGTATTGCCGGGGAAAAAGAATCTGCCGTAGCTTTTGTTAAAGAAGTCGATAATCCGCTTGTTTTTCTTGATTCTTGCCTGGCTGAGAAAGACCTTCTCCAGATTGGCGCGCAAGTGCGCCGTGCCAATTCCAATACACGCTTCGTTGTCATTTCGGAAGCCGGCTGGCATTCTGCTCTCGAAGAACTTGCCCCGGAAGATTACCTTTCCAAGCCGTTCTACCTCCCCGACTTGTTGGATATGATGAACAGTTTCTATCCTGCTCCTGCTGCGCCGGAAACCAGTCCTGCTTCCGCTGACACGGGCAGCAATCCTCCCTGGCTTTCCGATGTCACCCGCGCCGCCCAGCATCTTACCCGGCTCACGCTGGGGTCTTCCGCCCAGGCAGCCCTCATCACACGTGATGATCAGTTGTGGGCTTATGCCGGGCAATTGCCGCAATCTGCCACGGGTGAACTGACCGAAACCGTCTCGCGCTACTGGGATCGCCAGGAAGAGAATGATCTGGTGCGCTTCATACGCCTGGATTCCACCAATGCCGAGCACATGCTTTACGCCACACGCCTGACCAGGGATATGGTGCTCGCGCTGATTTTTGATGCCGAGACTCCTTTCAGCAAGATCCGCGTGCAAGCCAACCAATTGGTGCATTCGCTCTCGACTTCACCGACTGAAAAACAAAATGGCATTGATCATAACGAGGATGAAGCGCCAGCGGCTCCCGCTTCGGATAATCACACTGGGAACTCTTCCCCTCACTCGAAAGACGATTTGCGGTCGCTACCGTTGGGATCACGAAGAGACTCCGGCCCGGCATTTTCATTGCCGTCTGCAGCTCCCCTGCGCTTCAACCGTTCGCCTTCTCCTGCCATCCCTGTCGATCAATTGCCCTCCACCGACCAGGCCGACTATGCCAATGATTTGGAGAAGACCGAAGAATACCCGGTGATCATCAGGAAGGGCCGGTTTGGGAAAACCGCCCCCTCCCAGGCAGACATGGGCGAGACGGCTCCGACCCGTTCCAATGAACCATCCAGAAAGATCGTTCTCGAGCCGGTTTCACCCTCTGTTTATAACCTGGACTACGCCTGTCTGCTGGTACCCCGCTTTACCCAGCACCTTCTTTTGGGTGATTTTTCTGTTTGTTTGTCGGACTGGGTTCATGAGATTTGTATCGCTTTTGGTTGGCGGCTGGAGTACATGTCGGTACGGCCTGAACATTTGCTTTGGATTGTCAACGTGCCGCCGGCCACTTCGCCGGGTCATCTCATGCGAATTTTACGCCAGCACACTTCGGAGAAAATCTTTTCCGAATTTCCACGCTTTAAAAAAGAGAATCCCTCCGGCGATTTCTGGGCGCCTGGCTATCTTATCATGGGCGGATCTCAGCCGCCTCCGGCCCAATTGATCAGGGATTTCATTGCCCAGACCCGCCAGCGCCAGGGCATCTCTCAACCACTCCGCTAACTCTTTCGTCCGGTTTTTCCCATGCCCCCTACATTGTATTTAATCGATGGCCATGCCTTGGCTTACCGCATGTATTTTGCGTTGACGGCTGGCACCGCCAGTGCACGTTGGCAGACTTCCACTGGCGAACCCACGGCCGGAACGTACGGCTTTGTACGTGAACTCCTGCGCATTTTCGAACAGGAAAAACCGGATTATCTGGCGGTTGCCTTCGATACCGGGAAAACTTTCCGCGACGAAATTTACCCGCAATATAAAGCCACCCGCGCCAAGATGCCGGATGATCTGCGCCTGCAAATCGAGCGCATCCGCCAGGTGGTGGATGCGTTCAATATCCCACGCCTGGAAATGGAAGGGTTTGAAGCGGATGATGTGCTCGGTTCGGCCGCGCACTGGGCCTCCAGGCAGGGACTGGGCGTCAAAATAATTACCGGCGACCGCGATTTGCTCCAGTTGGTCAACCAGCGCATTATCGTCTATCTGGCCGGTGATGACCAGAATTACATCACTGCTGAAGATGTGCTGGGCAAGCTGCATGTCCGTCCTGAGCAGGTGGTGGACTACAAGGCTCTGGTGGGTGACAAGTCCGATAATATCCCCGGCGTTGCAGGCGTGGGAGAAAAGACCACGGAAACTCTCCTGGCAAAGTATGGGACGCTGGATGCCATCTACGCCCACCTGGACGAGATCGAGCCGCGCTGGCAGACCAAGCTTGCTGCCGGGAAAGATTCTGCCTACATGAGCTACAATCTGGCGCGCATTCGGACTGACCTGCCGATCACGATCGACCTGGAGCAGGCCCGTACCGATGCGTTTGACCCGGCCAAAGTGGAAGCCATTTTACGCGAACTGGAATTCCGTACGCTGGTGGAGAGGCTGAAGAAGATGACTGGCGCATCTCCATCTGCGCCAACCGGGCAAATGGGTCTCTTCGATCAGCAACCCGCGCTTGCTGGGGAAGCACGACCGGTAAACGATACCGGGTCAAAAATAAAAACCATCCTGGTGGATTCCATCGCTGGGTTGGAATCATTGGTCAAGACCCTCAACACTGCCTCGATCATTTCCTTCGATACCGAGACCACTTCCACCGATGAGATGACCGCCAGTCTGGTTGGCATTTCTCTGGCTGTCGCGCCGGGGCAGGCTTACTATATCCCGGTCGGGCACAAACTTGGCACGCAATTGCCTCTCGAAATGGTGCTTTTCGCCATTGGAAAACCGCTGACCGATGCCCGCATACCCAAGATCGGGCATAACCTGAAATATGATTTCATTATGCTGGCGCGTAACGGCCTGCGCGCCACCCCGCTGGCTTTCGACACCATGCTGGCTGAGTATGTGCTCGACCCCGGCACGCGCAATCTTGGGCTGAAAACCATGTCCGAGGTTCGCCTGGGGGAGCGGATGACGCACATCGAGGACCTGATTGGCTCTGGCAAAAACCAGCGCACCATGGATGCAGTCGATATCTCCAGTGCGGCCCCCTATGCCGCTGCGGACGCCGAAACCACCCTGCGTTTGCAGCTCGTGCTGGAGCAGGAACTCAAACGCCTCCCGAAACTGTGGGACCTTTTCCTGAAGATAGAAATGCCGCTCATAGCTGTTTTGGCAGATATGGAAATGGCCGGGGTGGCGCTCGATAAAGCCTTTTTCGCCGATTTCTCTGTAGAATTGAGCGGGCTCCTGGCTGCCCTTGAAAAACAGATTTATCAGGCGGTAGGTAAAACTTTTAATATCAACTCCACCCAGCAGCTTTCGTCGGTGCTGTTTGAGACCCTGCGTCTGACCCCGCCCGACCGGGGCAAGAAAACTGCTTCGGGTCATTATTCCACCGCCGCCGGCGTATTGGACGAAATGAGCGGGCAGCATCCGGTCGTGGATATGATCCTGGAGTACCGCGAGTATTCGAAGCTTAAGTCCACTTATGTGGATGCGCTGCCCGCACAGATCCACGCGGAAACCGGGCGTGTGCACACTTCGTTCAGCCAGACCGGCACCGTTACCGGGAGATTGTCTTCCTCCGACCCGAATTTGCAAAACATTCCCACTCGCACCGACCTTGGCCGGCGGGTACGCCGCGGTTTTGTTGCCGACCCGGGCAATGTCCTCGTCTCTCTGGACTATTCCCAGATTGAATTGCGCATTGTGGCCCACATGGCGGATGACGCGGCTATGTTGAACGCCTTTATAGCCGGGCAGGACATCCATGCCACCACCGCAGCCGCCATTTATGGCATCCCGCTCGAAGCCGTCACCAAGGAGCAGCGCCGCCATGCCAAGGCCATCAACTTTGGCTTGATCTATGGCATGTCTGCTTTTGGTCTGACACGCTCCACCGAATTGACCTTGTCACAATCGCAGGATTTCGTGGAAGCATATTTCAAGCAGTTCCCCGGCGTCAAGAAATATCTGGATGGTATCCGTCTCTCTGCCCGTGAAACCGGCTATGTGGAGACCCTGCTGGGACGCCGGCGCTACTTCCCGGCCCTCAAAAGTACACTGAACCAGGTTTTAAGGAACCGCGAGGAACGCGAGGCCATTAATGCCCCCATCCAGGGCACGGCTGCTGATATAATGAAAATAGCCATGATTAAAATTCCGCCTGCCATTGCACGGGCAGGCCTGCATGGCCGGATGCTTATGCAAGTGCATGATGAATTGGTGATCGAATGCCCGCGCGCTGAATTGAACGAGACTGTCGTTGCCGCGCGCAACGTGATGGAGAATGCCTACCCACTATCCATCCCGTTAACCACCGATGCACGCTGGGGAATGAACTGGGATGAACTGCAGCCCATGCCTTGATCGTATCATCCTGTAAGCGCGTCAGGAAAAGGCTCTCCCGCTTCCCGGTACATTGATATAATACGTATAATCCTATTGAGAGAGAAGATGGCAGGAAACGAAGAAGCTTTCCAAAAGGCAATCAGCCAGGGCCATTCGGCTGCCTGGGATCAGCAGTGGGACAAAGCCGCAATAGCCTACCAACAGGCTCTTGAAGAAATTCCAGACAACCCCAACGCGCTTACCAGCCTGGGATTGGCATTGTTTGAATTGCAGCGTTACGATCAATCGCTTCTGGCTTATCAGAAAGCAACCCAGGTAACTCCCAACGATCCGATCCCGCTGGAGAAGGTGGGTCAGCTGCAGGAAAAGCTGGGAAAAAATAAAGAGGCTGTTCAGGCATTCCTGCAGGCGGCGGAATTTTATATTAAGAATCAGGAGAGTGGAAAAGCCCTCGAAAATTGGGGTCGCATCACCCAATTGGATCCCGATAATATCACTCCGCGTTTATACATGGCCATGGTTCATGAACGTCTTGGTCATGTTCCCCAGGCTGCCAGCGATTATCTGGTGGTTGCCAGTCTCTTGCAGCGCACCGGCAACGCAAATAAAGCCGCTGAAATGATTGGCCGGGCTCTGCGCCTTGCACCCAATAACCAGGACGCCCAACAAGCCGAAACCATGCTCAGGAATGGGCAGTTACTGCCCAAACCGTTGCCTCGCCAGCAGCAGACCAGTTCCCCACCGCCTGCCCAGGTGAAACAACTCGAGCCTTCCAAATCCGCTGATACCGGGTTTGATCCGATTACTGAGACGAGTAGAAAGGCCATCGCCCGGCTTGCGGAGGTATATTTTGACCTCTCCGAGGAGGCCACCAGCAGTTCAATCATATCAAAACGCAGTATGCAAGCCATCGTCCGCGATACCGGCAAATTGGATGAAAAGCAAACTGAACGCTCCAAAATCATGGGACATGTCGGCCAGGCCATTGATGCCCAGACCAAGGAGCAGGATGACCGGGCTGCCGAGGAATTGGAGAAGGCTTTGGCTGATGGTTTGATAGAGCCATCGGTCTATTTTGACCTCGGGTTCCTGCGAGCAAAATCCGATAACCCAGAAAGTGCCTTGCAAGCCTTGCAGATTGCGGTCAAGCATCAGGATTATGGCATCGGCAGCCGACTGCTGATGGCACAAATCCAACATCGGCTGGGGCGGTACCCTGAAGCTACCCTGGAGTACTTGGAAGCACTCAAACTGGCCGATTCACAGGTCGTTCCTCCCGACCAGTCTGCCGGACTTCGCCAGCTTTATGAGCCGCTCATTGAGGCAGAGAGCCATCAAACCGACCCGGAAAAAATGCAGCAACTTTGCAACAACATTAACCAAATGCTCGTGCGTCCCAATTGGCGCACTGAGTTGATCAAGGCGCGTGAACAGCTTCCCAAATTTACTGAAGGGCTCCTGCCTGTGGCCGAAATCCTGACCCAGGCCCAGAGCGGCCAGGTTATCGACGCAATTACCAAAGTCCGCCAACTCGCCAGTGCCGGTTACTTGAGGTCGGCAATGGATGAAGCCTTTGAGTCGATTAAATTTGCTCCCACCTATCTGCCTCTCCATTCGCTGATCGGTGATTTGTTGATCCAGGAAGGCCGCACGCAGGATGCCATCACCAAGTATGCAGTAGTGGCCCAGGCATACAGTTCCCGCGGCGAAGCAGCCCAGGCGGTCAGCCTGTTTCGCCGGATTGTGGAGGTCGCGCCGATGGACCTGTCGGCCCGTTCCTGCCTGATCGACCAGCTGGCAGCCAATGGCCAGGTGGATGATGCCATTGGAGAATATGTCGAACTGGCGGATATTTATTATCGTCTGGCCGAACTGGATATGGCTCGCAAGACATTCACAACCGCCTTGAGCCTGGCGCAACGCGGCGGCGCCGATCGCACCTGGAGTGTCAAGCTCCTCCAGCGGATGGCTGACATTGACCTGCAGCATTTGGATTGGCGCCAGGCCATGCGCGTCTTCGAACAACTCCGCACGCTTGAACCAGAAGACATTTCCGTTCGAAAAAACTTGATCGAATTGAATCTCCGCCTGGCTCAACAACCACAGGCGTCTGCAGAACTGGGAGATCTTTTAACCTACCTGGATGGCGCCGGTCGGCGCGCCGATGCGATTCCTCTTCTGGAAGAGCTGGTCAATGACAATCCCCAACAAGACTTCCTGCGGCGTGCCTTGGCGGAGGAATACCGCCAGGCTAAACGGATAATGGACGCCGTGAGCCAATTGGATACATTGGGCGAAAGCCTGCTCACCGCAGGGGACCGGGATGGCGCCATCCATGTTATCGAAACCATTATTGCGATGAATCCGCACAATCAAGCCAAGTACCAGCTTCTGCTTGAAAAGTTAAAATCGCCCTCCTGACGGTAAAGGAACCTCCAGAAATGGCGAACGAGACTGCTGCCCCCGGTTGTCTCTTTTTTTTATTTCAGGGTTTAGATCGTCATCAGGACGATCGCTGCTAGCGCGGCAAAAATTCCAATCCATTGGGAACGGTTCAGGCGCTCGTGCAGGATCAGCCCTGCCAGTAAAACGGTCGTACCGGGATAAAGTGAACCGAGCACGGCCGCCACATCCAGGCGCCCGGCCTGCCCTGACAGGATATAGAACGTATTACCTGCAATATCCCCGGCTGCATTCAGGAATACCAGTGGCACCACCCGCCCATCCGGCCACTTGATCTGGTGACTGGCTGCTGCGAAGAAGAACAGGACGATTGATCCGGCGCTCCGTCCGAAAATCATCGGCCAGATGGTGGCGTTCTGGCTGCCCTGGTGCATGAGAATGAAATAGACCCCAAAACAAACTCCGGCTGCCAGCGGCAGCTGCAGGTCTGCCAGGTGTAAATGTAGCTTCTTTTGGTGGCCTTCTCCCTGGGAAATCAGCCAGATCGCCGCCAGCGCCAGCGAAAAACCGAAGTACTTGCTCAGGCCGGGCAGCCCCTCCGTCAGCATGCTGGCAATCACCGGCAGGACGGCCGCCATCAGGGCGGAGACGGGTGCGGCCACACTCATCTGTCCATCCACCATCGCTTTAAAGAGCAGCAGCAGCCCGACGGAGCCGATCGCGCCAGCACACGCGCACCAGGCCCACACCCACCCGCCCGGCATTGGTTCGCGCACCACCCCCAGCATGATCGCCAGGAAGATCAGGCCGGAACATTCCCCGTAGAATGCCGCGCGGTAAATCCCGGCCCGGCGGCTGACGATGCCGCCGGTGAAATCGCCCGCGCCCCAGGTCAGCGCGGAAAGCAGGCCAAAAAGACTGGATAGCAATGATTCATTTCCCGTTTGAGGATTTTATTTTTCGAAGACCAGGTACTTTTGCGAGGCAGTCTGCAGGTCCGCGTAGGCACCCCGGTATTGGGGCGGCAGTAATCTGGCCATTTGGACCATCACCTCGTCGATCATTTGCTGCCGGATTGCACTGGTAACCCGTTCTTCGCCCGGATTCAACCGGAACGGCTTGCCGACCACATAATGCAAAACCGTGCGGCGCAGGTGTTTCAGGTTTTCCTGGTAATTTTCACTGCCATAATGAACGACCGGCAGCAGGGGCGCACCGCTGTGCAGAGCCATCAGGATGGCGCCCGGCAGGCCTTTCTGCAGGCGGCCATCATGGCTTCGTGTCCCTTCTGGGTCAAGCAGTATGATCGCCCCTTCGGTCAATCGTCGCATGCCGGTCCGCAGGGCATTCAGGTCCGCCTCCCCGCGCCAGACCGGAATGGTGTTGATCCAGCGCAGGATGGCTCCCCAGAGATTCCGGTCGAGCACGCGTTCGGCCTGGGCCATGCCGTACACCTTGCGCGGCAGCAAGCGCACATATAAAGTCGGGATTTCCGGGATATGCACATGGTTGGCGACAATGATCAATGGTCCATCCCGGGGAATTTTTGCCAAAGCTGCGGCATCCACCCGGAACATCAGTCCTGTCAGAGCCTTGAAAAATAAGGCTGCAATCTTCTGGAACAAGTTCATTCCGCTACCCCTTTCCGCAGACTACTTCGACCTGCCGAGGCAGCATCTCGATATCCAGGCGCTGCCCGTCCACGCAGATGATCTCGCCGTCACTCTGGGCCGGCAGGGCGCCTTCCATCGCAGTGATGGAAACCTTGGCAGCCCGTAGGGTCCTCACTTCGGGCTGGCTGCCCTGCGTGCCTTTCATGAAGTGCGGGATCAGGCTGAAGATCCTCGGGCGGCTGACCTGCCGGACGATCACCAGGTCGAACAGCCCATCATCCGGTTCTGCCTCGGGCGCCATCTTGAACCCGGTCCCCATCCTTTTCCCGTTCATGGTCAGCAGCATCAGGGTGGAGGTGGTAAGCGTCTGGTCGTCATAATCCAGCCGGACGGTCGGCCCTTTGTAAAACAGAAAAATGGTCTTAAGGATGGCGATCATGAAGCTGAGCATGCCCCATTCCGGCAGCTTGGCAACCTCGATGGTGCCAATGGCGTCGAACCCGACGCCGACGTTGTTGGCGAAATACCGGCCTTGCGGAAATTTTCCACCGAAAACGCGGCCGATATCGATCATGCGCCGGTGATCATCCTTCAACACCTGAAAAGCGCCCGCCAGGTCTTCCGGGATATTGACGCAGGGCGCGAAATCGTTGCCGCGCCCACTGCACAGGACGCCCAGCGCCGGGCGGTTCTTGCTTTCCTTGCGTGCTTCCATCAAACCATTCAGCACTTCATTGATAGTCCCATCGCCGCCTGCAGCCACCACTACTTCATAGCCGTCCAGGCTTGCCTGTCGGGCCAGCGCTATGGCGTGCCCGACCCGTTCCGTGCGAACCAGGTTAAAGTCCAAACCGAGCCGGATGAGCTCGCGCTCGATCTCCGGGATGGCGTGGGCCCCCTTGCCATGCCCGGCATTTGGATTCGCAATGATCTTATATTTTGTCACGGGGCGCCTCCTGTTCCCTGTTTTATTGGGATGATACAGGTTTTTCGTAAAAGCGGTAGCGCTTATAGATCTTCGCACCCATGCGGTGGGCCAGCGGCCAGGTATCCGTATTGTACTCACCCGTCAGAGACAGGTCGGCCCAGGTGAAGCCTTTTGCAACTGCACGCCGGACCATCTCGTCGAACAGCAACACTCCCACCCCCGTATCCCAATATTCAGGCGCCACCGCCACGCTCTTGATGGCAATCCCCTTGTTCTTGTAATGGGAATACTTGATCGCCCGCAGGTAATCCCAGGGATACCGCAAGCCGTTCAGATGGATGATTATCTCGTTCAGGTTGGGAACGGCCGGGAACCATCCTGCCGGCTTGCCGTCCACCTCGGCGAACAGCACCAGCTCCGGGTCAACCACGTCCAGCATGGGCAGCACCATGGCTTCGATGGATGCGCGTGTGTAGGGCGTGAAGTTGGGAAAGTGCGCCAGGCCGCGGTTCTGCAGGTCGAGGATCCGGTCGATCTCTGCGTCCATATCTTTCATGTTGGCGCTGCGTACCGTGATGTTCGGCTTACGCTGGCGGACTCTATCGGCCAGGCGGACCAGGTGCTGGATCTCTGGCCGCTGCAGATCCAGGTCAACCGTGTAGGCCAGCCCGTCCTCGTCGAATTTACTGAAGCCGTACTGTTCGATGAAGGTCTGGTAATAGGGCGGGTTGTAGCCGCAATAGACCGCCGCCGGCCGGTCGCGCCCCTCGATCAGGATGCCGCGTGACTCCTCCCGGTCCAGGTTGAAGGTGCCGATCATGCGCCTCAGCTTGTGCTCACGCGTCCAGGCGCTCGCCTGGTCGAGCAGCGCCTTTGCCACGCCATAATCGTCCACGCATTCGAAAAAACCGATGCTGCATTCCCCGAAGTCCCGGCTGCGCGTGGCCGATTGGTCCTCGCCGCATGAGAGCGTCCCCACCGGCCGTCTGCCCTGCCAGGCAATGAATAGGTCGGCGTAGCCGTCCTCAAAGAACTTGCCCTTGTGCGGATCGATCGTCTTTTTTCGTTCCGGCAGCAGCGGCGGAACCCACAGCGGATCGCCCCGGTAGATGCACCAGGGAAAGGTCAGGAAGATGGTTTTTTCACGGCGGGTCACTACTTTGCGGACTTCGATGGGTGTCATTACAGGTACCCTTTCCTCTTTAATTT
The DNA here is from genome assembly GCA_050014715.1 of Anaerolineales bacterium. GTDB lineage: Bacteria > Chloroflexota > Anaerolineae > Anaerolineales > Villigracilaceae > UBA877. The sequence continues at coordinate 15,721 of JBEKCT010000015.1, forward strand.
ATTCTGGATTTCTACAAATTATATAACCACCGCCTCGGGATTTTAGTTGCAGGTTTCATCAAATACCTGTTTTCCCGGCTGCCCTGGCGCGTTCCAAAACACCCTGGGCGGCTATGACCAGTGGCCTGTCGATCATCCGGCCGTCCAGTGCAAACGCCCCGGAGCCTGCTGCCTGGTGCAGCTCGAAGGTTTCCACAATCCGCCGGGCGGACGCGATCGCAGCCTCGTCCGGTGTGAAGGCCTCCTGCACCGGCGTCACCTGCTGGGGGTGGATCACCTGCTTGCCGGTGTAGCCCAGCTGCGCCCCGAACCGGGCTTCCCGGCGCAGGGCTGCCAGGTCCTGGAAATCGACCGAAACCATGTCGATCGCCTGCAGACCGTATGCTGCACAGGCTGCCACCACCGCCGAGCGCGCGTACAGCAGCTCCTCCGCCCCGGGTGTGCGCGTGGCTCCCACGCTGGCTGCGTAATCCTCGCCTCCGAAGATCAGGGCATCCAGGTGCGGTTGGCAGGCGATTTCCTTGAGATTTAAAATGGCCTTAGGCGTCTCCAACCCTGCCAGCAGCCGGATCGAATGCACCGGCCAGCCATGCTCCAGCTCCGCCGCTTCGATCATCCCGCTGGCCCACTGGATCTGTTCGGGTGTCTCGACTTTCGGTATGACCACTCCATCCGGGTGAAAGGGCAGGACCGCCTGGATGTCTTCCGTCTCCAGCCCTGAACCGGCCGCGTTGATGCGGGCCAACTTTTCGGACCGTACAAAATCCAATTCGCGCAGCGCCGCTGCGATGCCCTGGCGCGCCTCGGCTTTTCGCTCCGGCGCCACCCCGTCTTCCATGTCCATGCAGATGCAGTCCACTCCCAGGGTCAGGGCTTTTTCGATCTTATGCCGGTCAAGGCCGGGCATGTACAGCAGGGCACGGCGTGAGTGCATGGGCTCAATTATCGCACAAACAACAAAAATTGGTAAAGCATCCGGGATGTGTCATCCACCTATAGTAGGGCCGGATGGGGTTCGGACCTGTCCCTTCCATCGGCCCCATTGTAGGGGTGGACAATGTTTCTTAGCCCACTTTAGTGGGCTTTGCAAGCTGAGCCTGGGGCTTTAGCCCCACGGTGTTAACGTCCGGCCCTTTACGCCCTTATCACCGCGATCATACACGCGTACCTCGCGCTCCAGCCGTCCATTCAGTTGGTCTTTCTGGATTTCCAGATCATAACGCGCCTGCAGGTTCATCCAGAAATTCTCGGACATCCCAAAAAAGCGCGACAATCGCAGGGCCGTATCGGCGCTGATGGACCGGTCGCCATGCACAATTTCATTGATCCGGCGCGCAGGAACGTTGATATCCTTTGCTAGGGCATATTGGCTGAGTCCCATTGGCTTTAAAAACTCTTCCAGCAGGATTTCTCCTGGGTGCACCGGTGCAAATTTTTTGCTCATCGTGATCTCCTAATGATAATCCGTTATTTCGACCTCATACGCGTTCCCTGCTCTCCATTGAAAGCAGATGCGCCACTGGTCATTGATACGGATGCTGTACTGCCCAATCCGCGCACCGGAAAGTTTCTCTAACAGGTTACCCGGTGGTACGCGCAGATCCTCCAGGTTTCCAGCCGTATCCAGGATGGTTAGTTTTCGCCAGGCCACCTTCAACATGGCCGTTGGAAATTTCCTTGCAGCCTGCCTCCCGAAGAGCCTTTCCGTATCCTTATCGCGAAAGGTTTTAATCACCTATTTATAATAACGCAATGCGTTATTAATGTCAAGCAAGTGGGGCAACATTTGGACCTGTCCCTGCCATCGACCCCACTGTAGGGGCTGACGGTATCAGCCCTTTTTGTTCCATGGCTCTTAGCCCACTTTCGTGGACGTTGTAATTTTAGCCCCACGGCGGATGGTATCTGTCCTTTCGTGCCGGAGTCCGAAGTCAGGAGTCCGAAGTCTCCCTACTTCGGTTACCAGTGGCTATATCTAAGTCAGGCGATCACCGGCCTCATTTTCTACCACGCTCGCCCCGCTCACGCTGATATTCAGCGGGAAAATGTGTGCCGTCAGCCCGGCCTGCTCGAAAGCCCGTTGCATGGCTAGGCCGATACCGGGGTTGGCGGGCTGCCTGGAAAAAGCGATCAGGCTCGGCCCTGCCCCCGAGAGCGCCACCGCGCTGGCCCCGGCCTGCCGGGCCGCCTGCATTGCCGTCAGCGCCCCGGGGATCAGCGGCAGGCGGTAGGGCTGGTGCAGGGCATCTTCCATCACCTCCCCCAGCAGGGCCAGGTCGCCAGTCTCGAGCGATTTTATCACCAGCACCGCCCGGCTGACGTTGAAGATGGCATCCTGCCGCAAAACATACTCGGGCAGGATTTCACGCGCCACCTTTGTGGGGAAATAGAAATCGGGCAGCACCACCGTGATGCTCATTGGGCTGACCACCAGTTTGCGCGAGACGATCTGGTCGCCGCGCAGCACCGAGGCCACCAGCCCGCCCAGCATGGCCGGCACCACGTTGTCAGGATGCCCTTCGTTCTCGGTGGCCATGCTCAGGATATCCTGACGCGCCAGCGGCTCGCCCAGCAGCGCGTTGGCGCCCAGCATACCCGTCAGCAGAGCCGCCGAGCTTGACCCCAGCCCCGAGATGAGCGGGATGCGGTTGGTGCAGCGGATCGTCAGGCCGGCCGGATCCTTCCCGACCAGGGCATACACCTGCAAGGCTGCCGCGGCAATCGCGTTGGTTTCATCGGTCGGCAGCGTTTTCTCGCCCTCGCCGGAGATGCTCAGGCTCAGCATCCCGCCGCCGTTCTGCGTGAATTCGGTTTCGTTCCATAAATCCAGCGCCAGCCCGAGCGTATCGAAGCCCGGGCCCAGGTTGGCGGTGGTGGCCGGCACGTGTACGGTTACGCTTTTCATTGTTGTATCACCTCTTCGAGTGCCTCCAGGCTTAGTGGCACCACCACCGGCTTGGTCATTTCCCTGGTGACGATGTCCGGGTCCTTCAGGCCGTGCCCGGTGCAGATGGCCACGATGCGCCGACCTCTGGCATTAAAGCGCCCGGCGCCGATCTCGTGCGCCAGCCCGGCCAGCCCGGCTGCCGAGGCCGGTTCCACCCAGATGCCCTCCAGGCGCGCCAGTTCCCGTTGCATTCCCAATATCTCCTGGTCGCTGACCGCGCTGATGCGCCCGTGCGATTCCTCGGCCGCTTGCAAGGCCTGTTCGCCGCGCGCCGGCCGCCCGATCCGGATCGCCGTCGCGACCGTCTCGGGCTTGTCCACCGGGTGCCCCAGCACCAGCGGCGCGGCCCCTTCGGCCTGCACGCCCAGCACCTGCGGCAGCCCGCTCGATTTCAGGCCGTCATATTGCTTGAAACCCGCCCAATAAGCCGTGATGTTGCCGGCGTTGCCCACCGGCAGGCACAGCCAGTCCGGAGCCGCCCCCAGCACGTCGCAGATCTCGAAAGCCGCGCTCTTCTGGCCTTCGATCCGGTACGGGTTAAGCGAGTTGACCAGGCAGATCGGGCTTTTCTGGGTCAGCTGCACCACCAGGCTGAGTGCGTCGTCGAAAGAACCGTCGACCTGGATCACCTGGGCGCCGTAGGCCAGCGCCCCGGCCAGTTTTCCAGCCGCCACTTTGCCTTGCGGGATCAGCACCACCGCCCGAATCCCGGCGCGCGCTGCATAGGCAGCCGCCGAGGCAGCCGTGTTGCCGGTGGATGCGCATATGACGGTTTTGGCTCCCCGCCCGTACGCTTCGCTGACCGCCGCGGTCATGCCGCGGTCCTTGAAGGAACCGGTTGGGTTCAACCCCTCGTATTTGACGAACAGCTCGAACCCGCCGCCCAGTTGCTCCGCCAGCCGGCTTGCCGGGATGAGCGGCGTATTTCCTTCCAGCAGAGTCACCGGCCGGGTGTGTGCCGGCAGATCGAACAAGCCTTTATAATTCTCTAGAACGCCTTGATAAGCTGCCATGTCTCTCCTCGGTAAAAATACCCTTAAACACAAAGGTCACTAAGGATCACAAAGGAAATATTTCTTGTTCTTACCTTTGTGTTACTTTGCCTGCACTGTGCCGCGCCTGTACCTGCGGTACTTGCGCAGGCAGGCACACGTGTGTCCGCTTGTCTCGCGGTGCTCTCCCACGGGATCGTTTTAAATTCTTTTATTCTTTTTTTTAATATAAAAGCTTCCGAAGGGAGCAGACTTCGGAAGCCGGGTTGCGACCAGGTACGACCATCCGTCCGCTCAAGCGGGAGGCGGGGTGGTAGTGGTTGTGGTCGTGAAAATGATATTTAATGAAGACATACTGGTGCTCTTAAACGTGGCATTATATCCTTTTTTCTGCCTGCCGGAGGAAGGAATTCTAGCCAACTGTTTCATAGCAAGGAAGATAAGAGCGGCACCGCATGCCCGATCCAGCAAATTTCGCCTCCTGGTTAAAATATTCTAAGAGTACGCCCATAATCCATTGACCTCGCATGAGCCATATGATACGCTAATGATACGAACCAATCAGGATCATATATGAAAGCGTGTGGATTATGCTTGCCCATAAGAATTTAACCAAATTGACCAGTATCTCTCTGGCTGCCTGCTTCTTTCTGGCGGCCTGCACTACCGCCGCCACTGTCACCTCTGCGCCGGCGGCCAGCCCGCCCGCCCCCACAGTTTTGCCGCTCCCGGCGCAGCCTTCTGCAACAGCCACCTCCCTCACGGCTGCCACGGCAACCTCTGCTCCTACGGCTGCCGTCACCGCAACGCCCCCTCCAACCGCCCCCGTTAGTACACAATCGATTGCGCAGGCGATCCCTGCGATCAATGTTTACTGCCGCAAAGGCCCGGGCACGGATTATGCGGTCGTCACATCCCTTAGCGCCGGGACGACCTACAACGTGGTCGGTCGCAGCAGCCTGACCACCTGGGTGTTGATCCAGGCTCCGGGAAACCTCACCTGTTGGACTGGCGCCCAGGGCGCCAGCCTGCAGGGCCCCGTGGCGCAGGTCCCCAATGTCGTGGTAGCGCCTGTGCTCCAGGCCCCCGCCTCCTTCGTGGGCGGGTATACCTGTAACACCAGCACATCCCCGCATACCCTCAGCGTGTCGTTATATTGGGCGGTGGTGCCCAATGCCACCGGCTACCGCCTGTACCTGAACGGTACCCTGTTGGCCACGTTGGGGCCGAAGGTGACCTCCTATCTCACCAGCGCGCCGCTGGGGCAAGCCCTGATGTATTCATTGGAAGGATACATTTTCACCAGCATCTCCCCGCGGGCCGTAGTCAATGTCCCCGCATGTAATTGATCCTTTTATATAGCAAATCATTTGTTCCTAAACCCCCCTTTTGTTTGCAAAAACAACCCTAAAAACGCCAAAAACAACCTATTTTTGGAATATCAATTCCAACAGAATACCCTTCAAAGCTCATTTAACCCCTTATATAGCGTAAAATTATGTCCGGCCCACCACCAGTGGTGGTCGTCTGGTTTTTGTTCCTCGTTGAATTTAACTAACGATCGCGCAAACCCCCTAAAAACAGGGTCTCGCCCCCGTCTTTTGGGGGTTCAGCTCTGCGCGGCCCCTGCTGCCTGCTTCCCCTTGTCCCTAATCCCTGCTCCTTGATCCCTATTCTCCTGATTATCTGATCCCTTATTACCTGGTCGCCTGCTACCTGATCACTGTTCTCCTGGTCACCTGCTCTCTTCTCTCTGTTCTCTTCTCACTGTTCTTCCCTCCATGCTATAATTTTTCTATGAAAGAAGCCCGTTCCTTCCGGGTCGAAGCCGTTGTTCTGCGCCATGCCGACTGGGGCGAAGCCGACCGCCTCCTGACGCTCTACACCCGCGAGCGCGGCAAGCTGCGCGCCATCGCCAAGGGTGCCCGCAAGATCCGTTCGCGCAAGGCCGGTCATCTAGAACCCTTCACGCGCGTCACCTTGCAACTGGCCAAGGGCCGCGACCTGTTTATCGTCACCCAGGCCGACACGCTCGATCCCTACCTCGCCCTCGGCGCGGACCTGGTCAAGACCGGCTACGCCTCCTACGCCCTCGAGCTGCTCGACCGCTTCACCTATGAAGACGAATCCGAAAATTACGCCATCTTCCGCCTTCTGACCGAGATCCTCGGCCGCATCGCCACCGAAGCAGAGCCCTGGCTGGCCCTGCGCTTTTACGAGGTGCGCCTGCTCGATCTGCTGGGTTTCCGCCCGCACCTGTTCGAGTGCGCCAACTGCGGCGACAAGATCCGGGCGGTCGACCAGTACTTTTCTCCGGCGGCGGGCGGGGTGCTCTGCCCCAAGTGCGGCGCGGGCTTGCCGGGCGTCTGGAGCGTATCGGTCGAGGCGCTCAAGTATTTCCGCCATTTCCAGCGCAGTAGCTATGCCGAAGCCGAAAAGGCCCGTCGCCCCGGCCTGGCGGTCCAGAATGAACTAGAGGCATTGATCCAGAAATATCTCACCTACCTGCTGGAACGCGGCTTGAATTCCCCCGATTTCATCAAGCAAATAAAGAATCCAACTCCCTGACGATTGGGGATGCGACATAAAAGAATGCGCGTATTGCAAAGATGGAATCCGCTACTCTTCGCTAATTGGCACGAAATAAGAACAGATTAGTGAAGATCTGTACTACGCGGTGGCATTGGCGGACAATCTTTTTCCTCCCTGCTTGCCCACCCGATCATATAGGTTTGCATCACCCATGTCACCAGCCAGCCCAGTTTTCTCCAGACCAGTGCCTGGATCAGGCGGCTGCGCAGCCGGTAATACAGTTTGGCCATCCAGGTGCGGCGCCCCAGCGACTTGCCCAGCTCGGAACGCAGGATGCTTTTCCGGTACTCCCGAAAGCCGAAATCCTGGCTGAGGAACGCATCGTTAATGGCCCGCGCCGCCAGCTCCCCGTAGCCCAGTGCGATGCTGATGCCTTCCCCGAACAGCGCGTCCGCCCCGGCCGCGTCCCCCGCCAGCAGAACCTGCGGCGCCGAAAAGGCGCTCTTCGGCTCGAACCAGCGCAGCGGGTGTCCCTCCAGTTTGTATTCATCCAGGCGGTAACCATGCCGTCCGAACTCGTCTGCCAGTGCGGCCTGCAGGGAAATTGCCTTTTTTAGCGGGTAAACATTGTTGTCGAAGATGCCTCGCACCCGCACAGGCTGGCCGGCTTCCAGGGCGGGAAAATCCCAGCTGTACCCCAAAATGCCCTGTGGCACATACATGAAGTCGAAATAAGAGTTCGCCTGGTCGTGGAAAGATTTCTCCGGGCGCGGCTCGGTCAAGATCTCCAGCAGGCGCGCGGTATGGGTGTCTTCGTGCGGGACGACGTAGCGCCGCACCACGCTGTTCGACCCGTCCGCGCCGACCACGACCCGGGCCCGGTACTCGCCCCGCTCGGTTTCGAGCAGCATCTCCTCCCCGCTGGCAGAAATGCGTTTGACCGCCGTATCCTCCCGGATCAGAAACCCCTTTTCGCACGCCTTATCCGCCAGCCAGGCGTCGAACTCGTGCCGGCGGATGGTGCGGAACGCCAGCGCCCCCTTTTTCTCGGCGCGCATCCGGAAGCCCCGCCCGGCGTAATCGAAATGAGCCCAGTCCACATCGCAGTGCGGCACTTCCCGGCAGTCCAACCCCAGCCGCTGCAGGATGATCTCCGCATCCGGCAGCAATCCGCCCCCGCATAGTTTGTGCCGCGGGTGGCGTGCCTTTTCCAGGATGAGCGTATGCGGAATTAATTCCGGGGCGATTTTTGCCAGGTGCAGAGCGGTGGAGATCCCGGCCGGTCCTGCGCCTACGATGATCAGGTCGTAGCTGCCCAGGTTGGCTGTCCTGCTGTCCGTTATACTCACTTTTGCAGCCAGTTGATTTCCGGGGAAGCGTAAAAGTTTATCCCCAGCGCTTCCAGGCGTGGGCCCTGGGCGGCCAGGCGGTTTTTATACTCGTTCCAATCCCTGCCGGTCTGCGGCGTCCAGCCGATCTCGGCCATGCCGAGCATGCGCGGAAAAGCCATGTATTCAAGGTCGTTCATGCTGGTCAGCGTTTCGGACCAGAGCGGGGCTTCCACCCCCAGAATATCGTTTTCGGGTATCCCCGGGATCAGGCTGGCCGGGTCCCAGTTGTAGGCCGTCTCGACACTGATATCGTCGGCCCAGCTCAGCCCGAGCGTGGTGGCATCCTGGTACTTCATATCCAGGTAGGCTTTATCTGCCGGCGACATGATCACTTTGGTGCCCTTTTGGACCGCCTGAAGCAGGTCCTGCTGCACGGCTTGCTGCTCCGACGATGTGTATGGGTTGGGTGGGAGATTCCAATGCTGGGCGATCGTGCCGGGCAGGAGTTGCGACTGGCTGATCTCTTCCCACCCGATGGCCTGTTTGCCGCTGGACTGGACGATGGATTGGATCCGCTCCATAAAATTAATGTAATCGGGGGTGCTGGTGCCTTGCGCCTCGTCTCCGCCGATGTGGAAGTATGGCCCGGGCGTGAGTGCCGCCAGTTCGCCGATGACGTTCTCGAGGAACGTATATGTGATCTCCTTGCCGACACACAGCGATTCATTGGGGCTGGATGTGCCGGTGTAGAGGGCCGGTGCAACCCCGTCGCAGGTCAATTCAGGGTAAGAGGCCAGCGCGGCATTGATGTGGCCCGGCATGTCGATTTCCGGTATCACCGTGATGTAGCGGCTCCTGGCATAATTCACGATGGTGCTGAAGTCTTCCTGGCTGTAGTATCCGCCGGGCGTGCCGCGCACTTCCAGGCTGCTTCCATATAAGGTCAGGTTTGGCCAGGCTTTGATCTGGATGCGCCAGCCTTGGTCGTCAGAGAGATGCAGATGCAGCCGGTTGATCTTGTAATACGCCAGCAGGTCGATATAGCGGGTGACATCCGCCACGTTAAAAAAGTGCCGGGCCACATCCAGCATGGCCCCGCGCCAGGCAAAGCGTGGCGAGTCGCTGATCGTTCCGGTCCCCATAACCCATGGGCCGGGCTGGACCGAAGAACTGTCAATGGCAGGCGGCAGCAATTGCCGGATAGTCTGGACCCCGTAGAACAGTCCGGCCGGCTGGTTGGCTGCTAACCGAACCAGCTCGGGAGTGATGATTATTTGATAGCCTTCCGGGCCGAGCGCTTGGTCAGCCCCGCTCAAGCTCAGATAGATCCCTTTGGCAGGCGCCTCGTTTGCAGCCTGCACCTTGAGCGCATACCCGCTGGCCGGGTTGATATGGTCTGCCAGATACTGGCCAATGGTCATTACTTCGTCCGTGGCGGGCTCCACAAAGATGCCGGTGGAGGCCGTCAGGCGGAAGGTTCCGCCCGTAGCAACCACGCTCGCCGGTTTGGGGATGATATTGTCGATGGCGGGAGGCGGCGTAGGCGGGGTTGGCTCGGGAGTGGCTGTAGCAGAGGCGGTCGAGGCAGTCGGGTTGACCGGTAAGAGAGCCGGGGTTGAAGCAGCCGGATTCCCGCAGGCGCCCAGGACGATTGCGCCTAGGATTAGGCCGGATAATTGCCATAGGTGGGAATGATCAGACCATCTGCAAGCCATTCTTTTCTCCAGGTATTTGAGCGGGCGCGAATTCCCTGTCGAAGGAAAATACATTTTAATCGATTTTTAGCAATGCTATTTCGTCCACTCGCCTGGCGATTCCAGCAGAGAACACACAGGAGCTGGATTTGCCTCGGGTATAATAGCCCAGTTTCATCTCCGGAGAGCTTGTGATAAAAGCGCTTATTTTTGATTTCGATGGTCTGATCATGGATACCGAGTCGCCCGCAGTGGACGGCTGGAAGGTAATTTATGCCGAATACGGGCAGGAATTTCCTCTCCAGGTCTGGATCCGTGCGGTTGTGGGGGTCTCCGACGCCGAATTTGACGCAGCAGCCTATCTGGCTGCCGTGACCGGGCAGGCCCTAGACCTGGAAGCACTGCGTAACCGCGCCCTTGCCTATCGCCTGCAGGTGCAGAGTACGCTGCCGGCCCTGCCCGGCGTAAATGATTATATAAAAACTGCCCACCGCCTCGGCCTGCGCCTGGCAATGGCATCCAGTTCAGCGCGTGCCCGCCTGGAGGGCTATCTCCGCCAATTGTGTTTATCCGACGATTTTGCTGTGATCGTCTGCCGGGAGGATGTCCAGCATATCAAGCCATACCCGGACCTGTTCCTGAAGGCCCGAGACCTGCTCCAGCTTCGGACGGACGAGCTGCTGGTTTTCGAGGATTCCCAAAACGGCATCCTGGCTGCCAGCCGCGCCGGGATGTACGTGGTGGCAGTTCCCAACCCCATCACCGCGCATGACACGCATGAGGGGGCCAGCCTGCTGCTTGCCTCCCTGGCGGATCTGCCTTTGGAAGATTTGTTGAAGCAATTTTCTTGACATTTATGTATTCCGGGGGAGCACTTCATTCATTAAATCCAAGCTATCAAATACCTATCTTTCCGCTATTCACTTTGGAAAAGGTCCTTTTTCGGGGGGTATACTGCCGCAAAGGACAAATAAGACGAATCTAGTATACAATGAGTCTACTCAATCCGATAAATCACGCTGGCATGAGATCGTGACTCGCTACGCCCGCGCCGATTTAAAGCGCAGTATGTGGGAAATGATCATTACACTCATCCCGTACTTTGCATTGTGGTACCTGATGATTTTCAGTGTGCACATCTCATACTGGCTGACCTTGTTACTGTCCATCCCGACTGCCGGATTCATGGTGCGAACACTCATCATCTTTCACGATTGCGCTCACGGATCATTCTTCAAGTCTCAAAAAGCCAATGACGCACTGGGCATCTTCATCGGGATCCTGAATTTCACACCCTATTACGAATGGAGGCACACGCATGCCATTCACCACGCCACCGCCAGCGATCTCGACCGACGCGGAGTCGGCGATGTTGTAACGATGACAGTAAAAGAATACTTGGCCGCGCCCTGGTGGAAGAAAGTCTCCTACCGGATCTTCCGGAATCCGCTGGTCATGTTTACCATCGGTTCTTTTCTAGAGTTTACGATTTTCCAGCGATTTCCAGGGTCAACCGGGGGCAAGCGCGAGCGAGCCAGCGTCTGGTGGACGAATCTGGTTCTGGTCGTTTTGATCGGCCTGTTAATCTGGCTGGTCGGCTGGAGGAACTATCTGCTGGTACAACTTCCGGTCTTATTCCTTGGTACTTCCACTGGTGTCTGGTTGTTCTACGTCCAGCATAATTTCGACCCAACTTATTGGGCACGGCACAACAAATGGGAATTTGTCAAAGCCGGATTCGAGGGCAGTTCATACTATAAATTGCCAGCCGTTTTGCAATGGTTTACCGGTAATATCGGCTTTCACCACATCCATCACCTCATTCCGAAAATCCCCAATTACAAGCTGCCGAAATGCTATGAGGAAAATCCGGTCTTCCACGTAGCTCCGATGACGATCCCTGCCAGCCTGAGCGCATTACGGATGCGCCTGTATGATGAGGAGCACCATATCATGGTCGGGTGGAATGCCTTGAAACAGGTTCAACGAAAAACTGCCTCGGTCTGACCATCAAGCAAACGCAATTTGGGAACCAGCCTGAACCAAATGAAATCAAGTACTCCTGCCTCGAGATTCGGCAGGAGTACTTGATTCGGGCTTGCTGGCCCTGCTGGCAGCCTGGGCGCGATTGGCCACTACTTGCCACGTCCACCGTTGGGATTGCCACGCCCAGACTAGCGCCTGTGGCAGCGCTCAAGAGCGCAGCGACGGTTCCGCCTGTCCCTGTCAAACCAGCCGCACTGTTTAAACGCAAAAGAAAAGTCCCGAAGGTTCCTGAAAAAGCCCTGGCTTTGCCTGCAAACCTTTGGGACAATTATTCCTGATTTAATACCTACCTGAAAACCTGCTGCAGTTCTGTTTTTGCCTGCGGTGAGAACATGCGTACGTACCGCTCGATATCTTGCAAGTGCCGGATTACGCAGGATTGTGCGATGCCAGCCGGGGCATAGGTGGTGTAGATGACATTCCGCGTACCAGGCTGGATTTGGGTGCGCTGGTCCGGACCATAGATGATATTGGAGATGATACCCTGGCCATCCGCGATTTTCATATCCCCGGGCTTGACCTGTTGTGGCAGGCCGCGCATAAGGGTATAAACTTCATCGCCCCTGGTCACATCCAGCTGGATGGGCAACTGCAGGCTGTCCAGGTCATGCCCGGCGGTTAATAGCATATTCTTGATTTCGGCCATGAACATGGCTTCCACCAGGGCTGCCCTGCCGGGGATGGATTTGCCCTTGAACAAGATCGACTCGAACTGGAGTTGGACGTGATAAGTTTTTTTGAAGTGCTTATAGTAGGCGTCATAGACCTGCAAGGCGGGCAGGGCTTGCAACCGGCTGCGGTCCAGCCCGCCGTAGGCCGAACGCAATTCCTCCAGCAGGGCTTCCTTGCAACATTCCAGATCGGTATTGCTGGCGGGATTGTGGACAGCCTGCATAACCAGCACCCCGGCATGCGCGTCCGGAAAAGCGGACCTCCAGGCTTCAGTTACTTCGAACAGCATTGGCACCCTTACGGGGAAACAGCTCTGGTTTCTAACCAATACCGGCGGAACGGCTTCTTGTAATGCGGAGAATATCGCTCAACCTCCAAAATCCCGCCGCAATGTTCGATGGTCCTCCACGAAGCCGGATTATCCGTATCTGCACATACGAGCACGCGTTCCAGGCCGAGTTTGTGCGCAACTTCCAGCCCGGATTTCAAACAGGCGATACCATAGCCCATGCCGCGAAACGTTGGTGGGACATCGAAACCGATGTGTCCGATTTCTTCGGCCAGGAATCTGGTGCCGATATTGTGGCGTATGCGTACGATGCCGACGATGGCGCTAGTATTATCCAACAACCAGCGATGCGAACAGGGCATACCCCCGGGTGGCAGGTTGACCCCCTCTTCATCATCGGCAAGCCTTTGCACATATACAGGAAAATCTTCGCGCCCGCGCTCATAAAGCTTCCCATTTTCCGGGTCGTGCGAATCGTAATCTGCCAACATTTGCAGGAAGGCCTGCCCGTGTATGAGGCTGAGGCTGGTGACTTTCATAATTAATTTCAACCTTCAGGTGGTTTTATTCCAGGACCACATCTTAAGGAATTCGATGATCTTCCAGATGGTTGACCAGTTCCCATTTAATCTGGGTCAGGATCCGTTCGTCTTTGAAATCGTCACCGGTCATCTGCATCACCAAATTGGCGAATTTTCGCCGGGCGGCTTCGAATGCCTTGATCTCCTCGGCCTCGGGCACCGCGCGAACTTGCTCCACGGCCCGGGCGTTGAAGCTATCGAAGTCGACCTCTGCCAGTTGGGCAGCCGGGTCACTCTGGTAGCGCGGGATGGTTTGCATTCCTACTTCCCACCAGGCGATAATATGCGCGAGCAGGTCAGCCAGCCGTTTATAACCCTGCCTCTGCAAAAAGGCGGCCTGAGCAGCGGGTGTAAGAGTCTGGAAGCGCGGGACATAATCGGCCCAATCTCCGGCCAACAGGTCGAGCACACTTTGACGAGTGATGGTATCCACGGCAACTCCTTAACCGGTTACAAACCAGGCGGCTACATACCCAGTCGTTCCGCCCGGTTCCTGAACGTTTAACCATTGGTTAGTGACACCGATCCTGGCCCGGGCGGAGCTGGCTGGCTCCAGCACGGTCAAAGGAGTGCCAGGCATCAGGATTTTGAGAATGACAGCATTGGCATTCGGCTGGTCCCGCATGCGCAGGCCGGCGCTGGCCAGGCTGGAGACGAGCACCGTCAATGTATGGGTATCCTGAGGCGCCTGAGGCAGCGGGGTTGATGGGGTTGTTCCGGATTCCACGTACCAGGCAGCCACGTAACCGATATGCCCGTTTCCGTCAATCACGTTGAGCCACTGGTTGACCTGGCCAATTTTCGGGATGGCCTGGCTGGTTGGCTCGAGCACGGTCAAAGCCTGGCCGCCGGAAAGAATAGCCAGAGTATTGGCATTCGTGTCCGGCCGGTCACGCAAGCGCAGGCCAACCACCCCGATGCTCTGCAGGACCAGCACAGTCAGGGTTTGCGACTCTGATTTGAGAATGGGTGCGGGTTCGGGAGTTGGGGTTGGAGCCGGCGGTGTGGGAGCAGGCTCGGGAGCGACAGCCGCGAGCGAGGCGGAAGAAGTACCAGCTACTTTATTCACATACCAGGCGGCCATATAGCCATTCAGCCCGCCCGGGTCGCTGACCTGCAGCCATTGGTCCCTGACGCCGACCTTGGCAAGAGCCACGGCATCCGGCTCATTGCAATGCAGCAGCGTGCCGGGCGCCTCCAAGGCTACGGCAGTAGCACTTGTTGATGGGGCAGAACGCAGGGTCAAGCCGGCGGTTACGCCGGACAGGACGCGCACGAACAGGCCTGTCCTTGGCGAAGGGGTGGTTGCAGGCTCAGGGGTGGTATCAGTGTCGGAGGTGGTGGCAACAGGATCCGCCGAAGCGGCAGTGTCGGGAGTGGTAGCAGTGTCTGATGCAGTGGCGGGGGTACTTGCCGGATTGCCGCCTGCATCGTACCAGGCTACTGCAGTGATGAATTCACTGGCGGAGCGGCCGGAACCGTAGCGGGTGGAAAGGAAGGTGGGAGCTTGATCCGGAGGCTCAGGCCAGGGGTCGAGCATCAAGTAGTCGTCGCCCTGGCGGGCATAGATGACCACCCAGTGGTTTTGCAGCCCGGCAGAAGGTGACTCGTCAATTTCGATTACGAGCGGCTGGCCGGCATCGAGGGAAGCGTTGATATCACTGATTGGGGCGGACTGGTCGCGACAAATGATGATGCCGCGATAAACGATCCCGGGGAACGCCTCGGTCAACCCGGGCCAGACAATCAGACTGCCGAGAAAACCAACCCCGCTGCCCATGTCCTTGAGTTTCTGGTTCATGCTGGTGGGCGTTTCGCTGAAGCCATAGCCATTGACCAGCATGGTCAGGCAGACAAGCGTGCTGCCGTCGGTTCCGATGGTCAGGGAGGTGTCAAAACCGAGTTTCTCGTCTATCCAGGCAGGATCGCGCTGGGAGATGCTATTGGGTTTGAAGGACATGGAAGACCTCCAGGATTGCCGGATAAAACCAGGGAACGATAGGGTGATTATAGTACAAGGTGAGTGTATAGGGCGGGGAATAAAAATCGTTCTGCAACCATTGACAATTTGACCATTGCGCGTATAATACCGCCCAACACTTCGAAAGACTTTGAAGAGGACGAGTACGCTCCGTACGGCGGTCAGAGAACAGGATGCATTTGGTGGAAGTCCTGTCCGCACGATGGAGCAGAATGGACCTCAGAGTTGCAGAGCGAAACAATCGCCGGGCAGTAAGCCGGTGAAAGGAATAGCGCAAGCCGGGATACTCCCGTTACAGGGTTAGGGTATAACTCCAGCGGTTGACTTTGCTGGAGCGTACCTGAAACGAGTGAGGCTGGCTTTCGTCCCTGTGCATCATTCCAGGGAATTTTTCTTTAATGCGGCCTAATTCGGGTGGCACCACGGACTACGCGTTCGTCCCGTTAGCGGATGAACGCGTATTTTTATTTCCCGGCCCCCGCCCCAGCCTTTTTGAGGGAAGGTGGAGATTATAGGAGCGAAAAGAT
The DNA here is from genome assembly GCA_050014715.1 of Anaerolineales bacterium. GTDB lineage: Bacteria > Chloroflexota > Anaerolineae > Anaerolineales > Villigracilaceae > UBA877. Next base: position 31,313 of record JBEKCT010000015.1, read on the forward strand.
GAGCGCACCCTTTATACCTGGATCGGTAATGATGACCCCGGAAACCCACCAGGCGGCAACGATGCCAATGCATACCCAGGCAGCCTGCCTGCAAGAGCGATTCTCCGGCCCGCTCCCGCTGAGAACCGAGCGGAGGATGGCCGAAATCCTGGCGGAACGCCAGGCTGAAGCAATCCCGGACAGCCCTTGCCTTATGTTTGTTCCCTGAACTGGAGCGGACGCCATGTGCCCGATGCTTTTCCATCCGCCGTGAAGGTTCCTGCCCGGTCAATACACCGTTATTGAGATGCAGCGTTGATATTCCAAAGTCTGCCCTCTGTTCTATTCTCTCCACCTAAACCACAACCCTAAAGGAGATAAACCATGTCTGACCAAACCCGTTTTATGCTAAATGAAACCGACCTGCCAAAATTTTGGTATAACATAAACGCCGATAGTCCCGTGCCGCCGGCGCCCGTATTAAACCCGATTACCAAGGAACCGGTCACGCCGGATTTCCTGTCCGTGCTCTTCCCAATGGAATTGATCCTGCAGGAAGTCAGCCAGGAGCGCTATATACCAATCCCGGAGGAAGTGCGGGAGATCTACAAGCTTTACCGTCCCACCCCGCTGGTGCGGGCGCGCCGCCTGGAAAAGATGCTCGACACCCCCGCCCATATTTATTTCAAAAATGAGTCAGTATCCCCGGTGGGCAGTCACAAGCCAAATACCGCCATCCCACAGGCTTTTTACAACAAAGTCGCCGGGACGAAAGCCATCACCACCGAGACCGGGGCCGGCCAATGGGGTACTGCCCTGGCGATGGCCTGCAACTTCTTCGGCATGGATCTGGAAGTCTACATGGTCAAGATCTCGTACAACCAGAAACCCTACCGCCGCATCTATATGCAAACGTTCGGGGCACAGGTATTCGCCAGTCCGACCGATCGTACGGAGTATGGGCGCAGCCTGCTGGCCAAAGATCCTGAAAACAACGGCTCGCTGGGTATCGCCATTTCAGAGGCGGTGGAAGTAGCCGCCAGCTCAGGCGGTATAAAGAAGTATAGCCTCGGATCTGTGCTGAACCACGTCTTGCTGCACCAGACTGTCATCGGCGAGGAGGCCCTCAAGCAAATGGACCTGGCCGGGGAGTACCCGGATGTAGTAATTGGCTGCGTAGGCGGCGGTTCGAACTTTGGCGGAATTGCTTTCCCGTTCCTGCGACAAAATCTGAAGGACGGGCAGCGCACCCGCCTTGTGGCGGTCGAGCCGACTGCCACCCCGTCCATCACCAAGGGCACTTACGCTTTTGACTACGGTGATACGGCCCAGATGGCGCCCATCGTGAAGATGTACACGCTCGGGCATACTTTCATGCCGGCCGGCATCCATGCGGGCGGCTTGCGCTACCACGGCATGGCTCCGAGCATATCGGCGTTATGCAATGCCGGCTACATTGACGCGCTGGCGGTCCCGCAGATCGGGACCTTCCAGGCAGCGGTAATGTTCACCAAGGCCGAGGGCATCATCCCGGCGCCCGAATCGGCCCATGCCATCCGAGTGGCGATCGACGAAGCGCTGGATGCCAAGGCCAAAGGCGAGAAGCGCGTGATCCTGTTCAACCTGTCGGGCCACGGGCATTTCGATATGATGGCCTACCAGGCTTACCTGAACGGTGAACTGGAGGATTTCGAATATCCGGTTAAAGCCGTCAAGGAAGCCATGCAGCACCTGCCTCAGGTGGGAATGGCAGTGTAGCGGAAAGAAGAAACTGCCCGGCACTTTAAAAAGCGCCGGGCAGTATATCTAATCGATTAATATCCCTAAAGATAAGCCCGAGAGAAATGGGCGTCTGAAAAAATCCTTCGGGATGATTTTCGTTAAGTAGCTATGCCATTTGCGGTATGGGAATTCCATGCTGGGCCAGCTCATCGATAAAGGGTTGAGAAAGCCAGGTTCCTATGACCCCAAATACGAACATCTGTGCGACCATGCCCGTGTGGTAGAATCAATCCCTATGGAAACTGAACAAATAAAATTGCCTCCACCCCCCGGTTTAATCGCCTCGCTGATGCGGGGCTTCGATTCTGTTGCCAACCACATCCTGGTCATCCTGCCGCCTGTATTGCTGGACCTGTTCCTGTGGCTCGGACCGCACTTGCGTCTAAAGAACTTTTTCCAACCATTCGTTGATCAATTGCCGGCTCTGGCAAAAGCGTTCCCATCCAGTTTCCCGGACGTAGCCACGATCCAGTCGGCATGGATGATTTTCATCAACCAGTTCAACTTGTTCATGATCCTGCGCACATTCCCGGTGGGGGCCACGAGCCTGTTGAGCCTGCAGATGCCCGCGCAGACCCCGCTGGGAACCCCGGCAGCCCTGGACGCCGGCTCGTTCTTTGGGATTTTTAGCTGGGTGGTACTACTGGTCCTGCTGGGTTGGTTGATCGGCGCGGTCTACTACTTTTGGATCTCCGGCGTAGCGCTTAAAACTCAAGGACGCTCGCTCCCGAACTCCATCAAACAAACCATGTTCCTTTCGATCATCTGGTTGGGCATCCTGTTTGTTTTGGGGTTGCCAGTCCTGCTGGTGCTTTCCGCGATCACATATTTCAGCCCGATCGTTGGACAGATCATGTTTTTTATTGGAGCCCTGCTGTTGATATGGTTGATCATGCCGGTCTTCTTCTCCGTACACGGCATTTTCACCCTGCAGCTGAATGCTTTCCGCTCCATCCTGGGAAGCCTGCGCATGGTACGCTTCACACTGCCTAACACCGGCTTGTTCCTGCTGGTATTCGTGATCATTAATACCGGAATGAACTTCTTATGGAATACCCCAGCGGATAATTCATGGTGGATGCTGGTCGGCATCGCCGGGCACGCCTTCGTCTCGTCGGCGTTGCTGGCGGCCAGCTTCATTTACTATCGCGACATTAACGCCTGGCTGACGGCCGTCCTGGAGCAGCTCCAGAAACGGACTGCTTCGGCAAAGGCAAACTAGAGGAAATTATGGCTACGAACGGAAGTTATGACGCAAAGGACATCCAGGTCCTGGAAGGACTGGAAGCCGTCCGGCGCCGCCCGGGTATGTACGTGGGCGGAACGGATATCAAGGCATTGCACCACCTGGTTTATGAAGTGGTGGACAACTCGATCGACGAGGCTCTGGCGGGGGTCTGCACGCGCATAGAGATCATCATCCACGCCGATTCATCCGTTACCGTCATCGACAATGGCCGCGGCATCCCGGTGGATATGCACCCGACCGAGAAGAAATCCGCTTTGGAAGTGGTTATGACCAAGCTGCACGCCGGCGGCAAATTCGGCGGCGGCGGCTACAAGGTTTCGGGCGGCCTGCATGGGGTGGGTGTGTCAGCGGTGAATGCACTTTCCGAATGGTGCGAGGTGGAGGTCAAACGCGACGGCTTGATCCACTTCCAGCGTTTCGTGCGCGGCCATCCGCAGGAACCGGTCAAGGTGATCGGGAAGGTTAAAAAGCCCGGAGATACCGGGACCAAGACCACCTTCAAGTACGACCCGCAGATTTTCACCGAAGCGCTCGAATACCGCTTCGACACGCTGGTGCAGCGTTTCCGCGAAATGGCTTTTGTGACCCGCGGCACCACCATTTATTTCCTGGATGAGCGCAGCAACCGCGAATTAACTTTCTACTTTGAGGGTGGTATCACATCCTTTGTGCGTTATCTGGACCGCAACCGCGAGATCCTGCACCCGGTGGTCTACGTCGAGAAGGAGATCGAGGGCATCGGGATCGAGTGCGCCGTGCAGTATACAGACGCCTATACCGAATCGGTCTATTCCTTTGCAAATACCATCAACACGGTGGATGGCGGTACCCATCTAACAGGCATGCGCTCGGCCCTGACACGCGTGGTCAACGACTACGCCCACAAGAGCGGGCTGCTCAAGGAAGCCGACCCGAATTTCTCCGGCGACGATACACGCGAAGGCCTGACGGCCATTATCAGCATCAAGCACCCGGACCCGCAGTTTGAGAGCCAGACCAAAGTAAAATTGATGAACCCCGAAGTGCAGACTTACGTCACGCAAGTGCTGGGCGAAGCCTTTGGGAGCTTCCTGGAGGAGAACCCGCAAGCCGCCAAGGCCATCATTGCGAAATGTCTCACCTCGGCACGCGCACGCGACGCCGCCCGCAAGGCGCGTGACCTGGTCATCCGCAAATCCGCGCTGGAGAGCCTGACGCTGCCGGGTAAACTGGCAGACTGCTCCGGGCGGGATGCCACCAAGACCGAATTGTATATCGTCGAAGGTGACTCGGCTGGCGGCTCGGCCAAGCAGGGCCGCGACCGGCACTTTCAGGCCATCCTGCCGCTGCGCGGCAAGATATTGAACACCGAGCGGGCCCGGCTGGATAAGATCCTGGGGAACAACGAGGTGCGGGCACTCATTTCGGCGCTGGGCACCGGCATCGGCGACAACTTCGACCTGGCTGGACTGCGCTATGGACGTATCATTATCATGACGGATGCGGATGTGGACGGCAGCCATATCCGTACCCTGCTGCTGACCTTTTTCTTCCGTTACATGCCCACCCTGATCGACGATGGTCATCTGTACATTGCCCAGCCACCGCTCTATCGCCTGGCCTACAAGAACCAGGTCCATTATGCTTACAACGACGCCGACAAGGACAAGCTGCTCAAGAGCCTGGGTGTCAGCCCCGATAAAGTCAGCTTGAACCGCTATAAAGGCCTGGGTGAAATGAACCCGGAACAACTATGGGAGACCACCATGAACCCGGAAAAGCGCACCTTGCTGCTGGTGGGGGTGGACGATGCGGCTGAAGCCGACCGTACCTTCGACATGCTGATGGGCGATGCAGTCGACCCGCGCAAGAGGTTCATCCAGACGCACGCCAAGGCGGTCAGGAATTTGGATATATAACAAGAATTTGTTGTCGGTTTTCAGAGTTAATGGCACTGAGTGCCGAATTCCTGCCACAGGACGCTAAAAATAATTAACAGAGGCTGCCCGTGACTTTGCAATGCACCCCAAAAATTGGACAGAAATTAAGTAGATACATTGGACTGAGTCCTGAATTGAACAGGGCTCATTCCTTTTAGTTTACCCCTGATTCTTCGATGGTT
>JBEKCT010000016.1:0-35896 GCA_050014715.1 Anaerolineales bacterium
CACGGAACGCATGAGACACATGCTGCCAGGATTTCACAATTACGTACCATCGCTCAGAGCCTGGAAAGACCCCTTGCGTTGTTGCAGGATCTTCAGGGACCAAAGATACGAGTTGGTGTGCTGCATACGCCGTTATCCCTAGTATCTGGCTCTACGGCTCTGCTCTATCCGGAAGGCACCAGCGAACCAAAATCCACCCAGAGCCAGGCAGTCATCCCAGTGGATTTTCCGCAATTGTTTGACACGGTAAAACCAGTCAATCACATCCTGATTGATGATGGGCGGCTGGTGCTATCTGTCCTAAAGGTGCAGGAAAAACAGGTTGTCGCAGAAGTAAAGATTGGCGGGATATTGACATCCAATAAAGGAATTAATTTGCCGGGAGTGCTGCTTGATATTCCGGCATTCACTGAAAAGGATGCTGAGGATTTGGAATTTGGATTGTCACTCGGTGTGGATTTTGTCGCAATATCCTTTGTCCGCCAAGCAAAAGATCTTCAGAAGGTCAGGGAGCGAATTGCCTGCCAAGCCCCTGAGGAATGTCCGCTATTAATTGCCAAGCTGGAACGTCCAGAAGCCCTCGATAACCTAGAATCCATCCTGGATGTAGTTGATGGAGTAATGGTGGCGCGTGGTGATCTGGGGGTTGAAATGGCTCCGGAAGATGTACCCAGTGCCCAGAAGCGAATCATCCAATCTGCTAACCGAAGGGGAAGACTGGTTATTACAGCCACACAGATGCTTGAATCAATGATCCACAACCCACTCCCGACGCGTGCCGAAGCCTCAGATGTAGCCAATGCCGTTTTCGATGGAACGGACGCGGTCATGCTCTCAGCAGAGACTGCGGCTGGTGATTACCCAGTGGAAGCAGTGACCCTAATGGATCGCATCGTTCGCCGGGCTGAAGCTGGATTCGATTCATGGGGGCATTACCAGCAAATTGAATCTGATGAACACGACGATGCGGTAGCAGTAACGCGAGCGGCGTGTGAACTGGCCCACGACCAAGACGTAGCAGCAGTGGCCGTTTTCACCCGATTGGGACGCTCGGCACTATTAATGGCAAAAGCGCGGCCGCGTGTTCCCATTTTGGCTTTCACTTCCGAAGCGCGCTCCTATCGCCGCCTGGCACTGGCGTGGGGCGTACAACCGCACATTGTCCCGTTTGTAGATACAGTTGAAGCGATGTTCCATTGTGTGGAAACGGCCTTGCGTGAATCTGGAACTGTTAAGTCTGGACAGCAGATAGTGCTCGTATGCGGTTTTCCAATTTCGGATATGCGACAACCGAATATGGTGCTGCTACATACTTTAGTATGATATTGTTTGAATAATATATTACTTGGTATTAAATCAAAACGGGGCTGTCATTTTGGGACAGCCCCGACGGGTTATTTACCAATCAGCTTTTCAGGAATTCCTCGAGGGATTCCCGGCTAATGCGATAGGCATTGCCAAGTTTCTTAGCCTTAAGGCTGCCATCATTGATGGCGGCCATAACATCCTCTTCGGTTACTTTCAGGGCAGCGGCTGCTTCGGATGGAGTCATCACGTCAGACATGCCGACAGATGCCGGAGATCCGCTTTCGGGAGCCTTGGGCTGCGGTTGGCCAGGTTGCATTCCACCCTGGAGCGCTTGACCCATCAAGTTGCCGATACCCATGCCAGCGCCGATCCCAGCTGTCAGTCCAGCACCACCGCCTTGATTATTGGCGGCATCGCGCATGGCATCTGCAGCCTGCAACTGAGTATAGGTTGCCATGTCGAGCATACCCATATCGCGCAATTCCTGAGCGGATTTGTCGGATGGTCTCAGGTTAGCAAGGATGAAAGTTTTCAGGCTTAGACCGACTGCTTCAAAATCGTCCTCGCATTGCGACCGAATGAAGCCAGCCATTTCCTGCGTTTTGGCAAGTAATTGGGGCAGATTTAGCTTGGCACCCCACTCATTGAGGGTATCTTGCAGTTGTGACAAGAGGATACTGCGCAACCGATCCTCGATCTGGTCAATACTATAGGAAGCCGTCTTGCCGACGATCTGAGTAACAAGTTGCTGGGGATCTTTTACCTCGAATGAATATGTTCCAAAACCCTGGAGCAACATCACACCGAGACCCATACCAGGATTGCTGACTAGGATTGGCTGTGGCGTACCCCACTTACGCTGAGGGAATTCTTTCATGGAGACAAAATAAACCTCTGCAGGGAAAACTCCCTTGCCGCTGGTGAAAATGTCCTGAAGTTTTTGAGTAAGCAGAGGAATATTTTCGGTGGCTATGACATGGCGTCCAGGCCCGAACATATCCATTGCGAGCCCATCGCGGAAGAAGACCGCGCTTTGACCAGTCCGAACAATGACATTGGAGCCGAGGCGATAATCGCCAGTTGTCCCATCGTCTGGAAACCGATGGACGAGTTCGTTTACCATTTCATTTTCATATTCAATGACATCAAAAATTCGAGCCATTTTATTTCTCCTTGGTTAGTCAACAAGTATTTATGACACGATTATACTGCTTCGGTGATTCAATTTACAAGTATTTTGTCCTGTTTAATCTACGCTGCAACTTGGAAAAAGTTGTTTCTATGGGAATTGTCTTGTAAAATGCATACAGGCTGTTTGGATTAATGAATTATTTGGCACTTTGCATCGGGTGACCCGACCCGCCGCCCCGCAGCATTAGGATCTCAGCCAAAATACTGACAGCAATCTCTTCCGGTGTTTCCGCTGCAATTCCTAGACCGATGGGCGAATGAATACGATTCAATTTTTCATCTGAAATACCTTGCTGGTTCAGCTCCTTGACGGTAGTTTTCCAGCGCTTACGGGAGCCGATAACACCGATGTATCCAGCCTGGGTTTCAAGCAAAGCCGGCAATCCGGCAACATCCACACTACTGCCGCGGGTGGTAAGTACGAGGAAAGTTTGGGGTGTAATGGCCAGGTTTGCCGGGAGTTCTGCCAACGGAACAGGGTAAAACTCGTCCGCATCGGGGCTGGCTTCGCTTGTGCAAAATTCCGTGCGATCATCCGAAACAGCCACCCGAAAACCAAGCCATTTGGAGAGATGCGCCACGGCCTTACCGACGTGTCCTCCACCAATGACAACCAGCATGGGTGTTGGCAAAATAGGTTCCACAAAAACCTCCACCTGACCTCCGCACAGACCGGGGTCACCGCGAGCCGGATCGGCCATATTATAGGTAAGATTACGTGGTTTACCGTCCTGCAAGGAATCCAACGCTTCCTTAACAACTCGGTTTTCCAATTCTCCACCGCCTACGCTACCAAGAATGTGCCCATCCGGAAAGACGAGCATTTTACTGGTACTGTGGCGAGGCGTGGAGCCGCTGGTTCGTATTACCGTGCAAAGGGCGGCGGATTGGTGTTGCTGTTCGAGTTCGGCCAGAGCCTGGAATAAAGACATAATAGGCAACAAATATTAAAGATGGTGAGTGGTACCATCAAATAGAGTTGATACCTGCTAAGTTTGCGCCATATCATTATTGATCGAAGAAGGGAAACTGATCAATCAGCATGTCAACTACACATGCTCTTGGAAAGAAGAGTATCAGGAAAGTTCGTTTGCCTGGACGCGCTGGCGGATGGCTTCCACAAGAGAGTGAACGTACGCCAGGGCAGCCTTATTGGGGTTTTTTTCCAAATGCTTCCACCGCCTGGCTTCATAGAATAGACAAGTACGAAGGTCGGTCAGGGATTGCTCGAATTCCTTGTTCGATCTATGAAGGACGATTCCATGCCTGGCAACTTCGCGGCATTTCTTAACAGAACCACAATATTCGTAACCGTTAAAGGTATGGGCGAAAGGAAGAATGTTCTTCCAGGCGGCGCGACGAGAGGGAATATCTTTTTCAATCAAAAGAGAATTGGGTATGGTGTTCATATTTGCCTTTCCGATAGTCCCGGGATAACCGGCAAAACCTGCCCCTTGTGGAAGACCACGTCTTCAGCGACAAGGTATTTCACCCGAGATAGTCCTATTATAAACCCGGCAAGGCAGAATATGCGTGATTCTATGGAGGGGAATAACCTGTTGGGATGAGATCCACTGGCTGATTTACGCTTAATTTACAAAAACACGCGTGATGTATATAACGGCGAGAATCAAACCAGATTTGGAGATTAGAATATGGATCTAAGTCAATTAAATAAAATCAGACCCCCCAAAAATATGGTGGCAATCTATTTGGGGGATGAGAGAAAGACTCAGAAAATGAGTCATACGGATTTATTTTTCGCTTGTATTGCCTTCCAAACCTTTTCTGGAGTGACCGGATTTTCATAAATATTTACCCCTAGTGCATCCAGAACAGCATTCCCAACAGCCGGAGCCACACCGTCCATCGGGATTTCGGCAACAGCTTTAACGCCAAAGGGATGGGTGGGCTCGAAAGTTTCGACAAAGATGGCGGTTAAGTCGGGCATCTCATCAGAGCGGAAAATGTGATAGCGGTCGAAGTCGCTTTCACGGGCGCGACCGTTTGCATCATAAACCAGCTCTTCACACACGGCATAACCCAATGCCTGGGTCATCCCGCCTTCGATCTGACCAGAAGCTGTCAGTGGGTTGACAATGACACCACTATCAACTGCCATGACCAGCTTATCCACGGTACATGTGCCGGTTTCAGCATCCATGGTCACCTCGGCAAATTGCGCGGCGAAAGGAGGCGGAGAAGAGGGGGAAACGTAAGAAGCCACGCCCATGATCTGTTCCTGGTTATTGAGGTGCAAGCTGTCGAGGGCAATTTCATTCATTGGGACAGACTGACCGTCGGGGAACTGAGCACACCTGTTTGCCAGTGTGACATCAGCAGGATCGAAAGTGGTGACATTCATACTTCGATTGAGCATATCAGCGGCACGCTGCTTGATCTTATCCGCAACGATCCTGGCAGCTTTAACAGCAGCCGTTCCGGAAATGTAAGTAGTGGAAGAGGCGTAGGCGCCTTTATCAAAGGGTGTGAAGTCAGTGTCGGAAGAGAAGGCGATGATATCTTCCAGTGGCACGCCGAGAACTTCGGCAACCATCTGAGCCAGAACCGTGTCAGAGCCTGTTCCCAGGTCTGTTGCCCCAACCAACAAGTTGAAGGAACCATCGTCATTCATCTTAATTGAAGCGCTGCCCATATCCAGGTAGGGAATTGCGGTACCTTGCATTACCAGTGCGACCCCGATGCCTTTACGGAGATAAGGTGAATGAGTGTCCTTCCGCCATTTTTCATTCCCATATTTTTCATCCCAACCAATGGCTGCCTTACCCTGCCGGACACACTGCTCCAGTCCGACGGTGTGGACAATCTCTGGTCGCGGCTCGCGGCCTTCGTTCCAGGCCGTACTGAAAGGATGGTATTCGCCGGAATGGATGGCGTTTTTCAGGCGGAATTCAAGCGGATCCAGGCCTAGAGCACGGGCAATTTTCTCCATGTGACGTTCGACCGGCCAAAATCCCTGTGGAACGCCATACCCGCGAAATGCTCCAGCGGGAGGCGTATTGGTATAAACAATATCAGCATAAAAGCGGATATTGGGCGACTTCCGGTATGGCCCATCACCCACATACAATGCCATGGATTTGGATCCGGTATTACCAGTCACGGTGACCGCGTGGCAGCCATAGGCACCGGTATCACTCAAAACCACCATCTCGTTAGCGGTCATGGTTCCATCGCGTTTAACGCCGGTCTTCATACGGATGCGCATGGGATGACGGGAACGAGCAGCAATAAATTCTTCTGTGCGACTACATTCGTATATGACCGGGCGACCTGTGGCGATGGTCAGGTGGGCGGCGACATCTTCAATAAGTACTTCCTGTTTGCCGCCGAAACCGCCACCGATCCGTGGCTTGATAACGCGGATACGTTTTACAGGCAGCCCCAGAACCGGGGCAAGCTGACGGCGAACGTGGAACGGAACCTGAGTGCTGGTGCGTATGACCAGACGTTCATCTTCGTCCCAGTAGGTAACGGTAACATGCGGTTCGATATGGGCTTGTTGCACCTTGGGAACAGCATATTCGGCCTCGAAAATCTCATCCGCTTCCGCGAAGCCTTTTTCCACATTGCCGATGTCAATCCTGATTGCAGCCGCGAGGTTTTTTTCTGGTTTAGAATCTGCAAAATTGACATATTCCGGTTCGTCGTGGATGCGAGGAGCGGTGGGTTTCATGGAATCGGCCGGGTTGAGAACCGGAGGGAGAATTTCATAATCCACGTCGATAAGTTCCAGAGCCTGCCCGGCAATTTCAGGCGTTTCAGCGGCCACGAAAGCAACCCTGTCGCCCACAAACCGGACTTTATTGTCAAGGGAAAAAGTATCCAGAGGACCAGGAATTGGGTCAGATTGGCCGGCAGTGGAATAGACCACACGTGGAATATCCTGCCAGGTCAGCACGCAAACCACACCGGGCAAGGCACGTGCACGGCTGGCATCGATGCGGTTGATGCGGGCATGGGCGTGCGGCGAGTGCAGCACTTTGGCGTGCAACATGTCGCGTAATTCGATATCAGCAGTGAAGGCGGGCTTACCCTGGGCGAGCTTGATGGCATCCACCTTAGCCTCGGGTTTACCGACCACCTGATAGAGGTTGGTTTCCGGAGTGAGAATCATTTTTGGCATGATCTGGGATAAGGAAGGAGAAGAGTCGGTGAGATGGGATTGGGTCTCAGGTAGGTCTAAATTATTAGCGAGAGAAATTTCCGGAAACCCGATAACTAGGGAAGCAGGTTGCGTTTCACCTCGTAAAACTGCGGCGGCCTTTAAGATGGCCTGCACAGGTTTCGCGTAGCCAGTGCAACGACAGAGAACACCTGCAATAGCCAAGCGGACTTCGATTTCCGTCGGGTTCGGGTTCTTATCCAAGAGGGCTTTAGCGGCCAAGATTTGTGCCGGGGTGCAATAGCCACACTGGATTGCACCCGATTCGATAAAGGCCAGTTGGAGGGGGTGGAGACCGCCAGTCTTCTTCCAGCCCTGGTCGGGATGTTCACCGAGAGCTTCAATTGTGACGATTTGATGACCTTCGGCTTGTGCAGCCAGCAATGAACCAGCATTAATGGGATGCCCATCCAGAAGGACGGTATCCGACCCCGACAGTCCGTGTTCGTCACCAAATTTTACTCCGTAAAAGCCGAGGCGCCTTAAGATAGAGAATAAGGTTTCGGCCGGGGAGGCCTCAACATCGAATTGTGTACCATTAATCGATAATCTAATGTCCATACTTCCTCCGGTATTTCTTAATTGGTAAAGTAGTCTGAGGAATAAATCGTGCAATCAGGGCAGCCGTGCCGGCAAGAAGCAGGCCAAAGGCGGCCACAAATATCCATTGGATGAGGGAGAGCAAGGCAAGGTAGGATGTATAAAACTCAGGTAAGGTCCAGGTTACCACCAGACCATTGACTGCGAAACTAACCAAAATGGGGAGAGCCAGAAGATAAATGATAAAAAATACCAAGCCCAGGGTGGTTTCGGCGGCCTTGCGAGAGCCAGCTTGTAGGGCGTGCAAACGCAGTATAGATACCAGCCAGCCAATAATGAGGGAAATCAGAGCGGTGGTGGCAGTATACGTGATAAGCCAGGTTTGGCTGTCGACCGAACTCAAAGAATATGTACGATTGTCGATGACGGCATAACGAAAATTAAAAACAATAACGTAAATGAGAGCACCAGCGACCAACCATAAAAGCCCTTTTTTACCACTGACAACGAGGAAATAGACTGGCAGGACTGCCAGGGCGAGCGCAGCCACATTCCGCCAGACACGTTCGCGAGCCAACTGGTTAGCGCGGGCACTATCCATTGCAATTACATACGAGAAAGGATTATCAGGATCTGGAGGATGGGTTGGCTGGCTGTTAATCGCTACGGTGTACGACTTAAACAAGCGTGCTTTTTGGGTTATTTCAGATGCCTGAATCTTCGTTGTATATTCGGGCGACAAGTTTAACATGGCTGTTTGAACCAGACCTTCCGAAGAAGCTGGAATACTGGTCCCCAGAAGGGCTGCAACAGTGGGAGCCACATCCACCTGTGCCACGTCGGGATATAACGGGCCGGGGCGAACTCCGGCTCCCGCCATCACAAAAGGTTCCAGCAACGTAACCGGTTCGGGTCCACCATAGCCACCCCGGTTAATTTGTCCATGGTCCGAAAGGACGATGACGGTAGCCTGGTTGAGGTTCATAGCAGCGACAATCTGTTGCAATTCCCGGTCGACTCGTTTTGCGGCAGCGTTCCAGCGTGGATCCAGAGGACCGCCCTGGTAATGGCCGGCATAGTCCACCTGGTCAAGATGAATCAGGAGTAATTGGAAGTTACCTGAAAGCATGAGCAGAGCAGCCTTAACGACTGCCTGGTCGGCGTCGGCATCTTTACCGGAACTGTAATATGATGTGTCCACGGCGGACTGCGGGACGAGTTTCTTGAACCAGTTATAGCCGGAGATGGCTGTGCGCAGCCCGAAGCGATGTGCGGATGAAAAGATATCATCCTGTGTAAATGTGGGAATAATCGCAAAATCCAGGTTTACCGCCGGGCCGTCGTTGAGATCGGGCCAGGCGCCGGTCAAAATGGTGGTGTAGCCAGGCTCAGAATAAGAAGGCGGCAGGCTGTGCATCTTGGCGCTGGCGCCCTGGTCACGCAGATTATTAAGGAAGGGCATGACATTGTTATTTATTGAAGTATCGTACCGCAAAGAATCGATCAGGACAATGACCACCTGATGGCTGAGAGAGGTTCCCAGCGGCACGGCGGGTGCGGGCGGAGTAAAGCGCAAGGGAGATCGGTAGCCAAAAACTGAATCAATCAGAGAGATAACCCAGAAATACCCGATAAGCCCAACCAGGAGACAACCGGCTATACCAATAAAGAGGCCGCGATTCTGTTTCAATTGGCTTCTCCTGAGTGAATCGCTGACCGGATTTGAGCCCTCAGACAGTCAATGAGAACACGATCCCCATTTGCATCTTCGAAACACCAGCAATCCCAGCCGTTAGCAGGAGCTCCGTTTGACAATGATCGGGCGACTGCATGAATCGACCCGGTAAATTCGCCACAGCGGAGATGACCATCCGCAAGGATGGTTGCAGGGAGGCCATTCCTGATAAAGTACAGTGTCTGCCCGGGCTGCAGTAGAGCGGCCTCCAGCAGAGCCCCAAATGGAACCCGAGGCTGGCGATGAGTGTCAGGCAAGTTAATGGCTTCTTGAGAAGCGGGTTCTATGTCGGCTATACGCGCCTGAGCGAGCTTGATATAACCTTGATTACGTTCGATACCGACGAAATGCCGTCCTAATTTCTTCGCGACCGCACCAGTGGTGCCGGATCCGAAGAAGGGATCGAGCACAACATCACCTGGGTTGGTGGAGGAAAGCAGTACTCGGTAAAGAAGGGCCTCGGGCTTTTGAGTGGAATGGGCTTTTACGCCATTGACCTTTATACGCTCTTTGCCCGTGCAGATCGGGAGAAGCCAATCAGAACGCATCTGCAGGTTGTCGTTTAGAGATTTCATGGCATGATAATTAAAAGTGTAATGGGCGCCTTTTTCCTTTTGTGCCCAAATGAGCGTTTCGTGTGCATTCGTAAAACGAACCCCACGAAAATTGGGCATGGGATTCGATTTTATGAATATGACATCATTTAAAATCCAAAAACCCAAATCCTGCAAAATTGTGCCAAGTCTGTAGATATTATGATATGTGCCGATAACCCAGAGAGTACCTGTATCTTTAAGAATGCGCCTGCAAGCAGTTAGCCAAAGACGAGTGAACCGGTCATAGTCTTCAAAATTGGTGAACTTATCCCAAGCATCCTGCACAGCTCCGACGCGGGTCCGATTGGGCCGCCAAAGCTCCTGCGAGAGCTGCAGATTATAAGGCGGGTCGGCAAAAACCAAATCAACCGAATGGTCGGGCAGTTGCGCAAGGGTCTCAATACAATCACCGGGAAGAATGGTATCTAAAGGAAGATTCTCCATCATGGATATATCAAATTCTTTCTCAATAAAGTAGATTTTCCCGTAGTTATTTGGAATTTGCTCCATCCGGGGTATGGACTCCGGAATTATTATCCATTTACAATGTACTGGTCATGCCGTGACTGCCAAGCATCTTTTCGCCAACACTGCAGCAATCTCAATGCGATATTCTTTAGTGGCCCATTCATCACCAGCCTCGGAAAAAGCGTTACGGGCAGCGGCTACCAAATCATCGGGTCTGCTGCCATCCATGGCCAATGCGGGAGCCTTGCCCCAACCGCCAAGGGTAAGACGTGTCCGCCCGGAGGGCCACTGTGCAAGCGCAGTGCAAACAATAGGTTTATCGGTCGGGGTACGGGCAACGGTTTCAAAGGCCAGCCTGACGTTCAATGGTATTGCAATCTTAGTGATGAGTCTGCCAGGATCTGCCGGAGGGAGTGAGGGGATCGCGAGGACTTGGCTTTCACCGCCCGCAATAACACGAATGGGTAAGTAGTCTCCCAAGGATATAATTTCGTTACCGGGGGCAAAAGTCATTTTTGCATCCAAAGCCAGCATGACAGTTGCAAATGGCGATCGTCCATCGCAGGTAACCAGAGTTCCGGCGACCGTCCGCATCGTACGCACGTTAAGAGGCGTTTCAAGAGCGAGGGCTGTTATCACTGCTTTGGGAGTGAATGAAGATTCAAGCAGAGTCTGCAAAGTAACGGTTGCCCCGATTTGGAGAATGCCTCCGGATTTATGGAGCTGATCCAAACCGAGGGTTTGCAGGTCCACGACAGAAAAGGATTCTTTGTTGGGGCGACTGAGAAGCGTCCCTCCACCAAGAGGACGTGTATCCTCCCGTGAAAGCAATTGCAGGGCTTCTTCCAAAGTGTGAGGACGGTAGTATTGAGTAATCATAGGGTTTCTCCGGTAATTGCGATGGCTCTATTATACAGCCTCTGGAGTCTAGGTGGGAATTGTCTGACAACTTGGAATAGTTGATTGCAATGGAATTACTCGCACTGGAAGGATATGAATTTGAGTCTTAGGGAAATTTCCGAGGATTCTTCCCAATAGCATGTATTTCCCAGCGGCGCGAAAATAGATGTTACCTGGAATGTTGCTTTTCAAATGGTTATGTGGCAGAGTGCACCGGCGGGAATCTATTTATTGTCCGGGATAACGAGTTATATAGTACTCTTTTTGCGGATATTCTCGAATGGATAACACGCGACTCCGTCATTACCATTACCAGGGATCTTGGATATGAAGTGACCAAAACTTTTGTCTCACGAGACCAGCTTTACATGGCAGATGAAATATTTGTGAGCGGCACATCTTCTGAATGGATTGGTCAGCGGGAAATAGATTTCCGCAGCATTGGAGAAGGAAAGACCGGTCCCATTACACGTACCAACCAGAAGGTTTTTCAAGATGCCAAGCATGGCAAGTTATCTCATTACCTCGGTTGGCTAGATTACGGCACAACAGGTATCGACATTCCCCAACTGGTCGAGTAGAGTGCTGCGTTATGGGAAACAAACATGCTTGCGACCAACTTGTTGCAAATCCCTAAAATATTTAATAAGGTTCGTTTTGATTTGGGACAGCCCCTAAATTCGCTAACTTCTCCTGCATACAAGGATAAAGGTTGATAAATTAAATACTCAATCAGGGTAGACTTTCCAGCCAACGGCGGCTGGGTCGACGGATTTAAGCACTTCTGTAGGAATGTCAATCAGCAAGGAATTGCCTTCGGCCAGGAGAATGCCGGCTTCATCGTATATTCCTGCCCAACTTTCAGCCATGCGCCCCTTGGTCTTGCCGGCTTTGCCGACGATGCGCAAAGGCTTACCTATGGGAACATTCTTGCGGTATTTTATTTCCAGCTTGGCAGTGACCATAAAACGGGGTTGCGATGGATCGCCCATGTGTGCGCGGCCGCTGATTTCGTCGAGGATGGTGGCAACAATGCCCCCATGTAAAATTCCAGGATAACTTTGGTAATGGTCGGGGGCGGTGTAGTTTGTCTCGATCAGACCTGGTTCCACTTCGTAGATTTTCAAGTGAAGACCGACTGGATTTTCCATCCCACAGATAAAGCACATATGAGAATTGGGTTGTTTTTTCACGGTTCAGGTTTCCTTACGGTTGGTTCTTTGGGACCAAGAAGTATCGCGAGCTGCTTTAATTCTGAAGCGTGAACCAAGGCCAATAACTCGTCAGCAGGCTGCAAGGTAGTATCACCATGCGGGATAAACAACTTGCTCTTACGGATAATGGCAACAATGACGCATTCCTCGGGAAGTTTAAGGTCGCGAAGGTTCTTATTGACCGAAAGAGAAAGTGGGTGGACTTTTTCTTCAATCAGTGAATACTCGCCCTTGCGCAGCTTGAGCAATGTCATCATATCACCAAGGGACATCTCCTCAGCCACCAGCCGTGCCAAAATTTCCGCCTGGTTGAGAGCCACATCAACACCCATCTCCTGCGTGAAAAGCCAAGCGTTCTTTGGGTTATTGAGACGAGCAATAACACGCGGGACATTAAATTCAAAGCGCGCCAAAGAGGTTACCACCAGATTGGTTTCATCAGATCCGGTTACAGCTGCCAGAACATTGGCTTTGAGCACGCCTGCATTTTCAAGGACCTGTGGCGAACTCCCATCGCCGGCGAGGATTGATTCTGATGGGATTTCCCCCTCCATTTTTTCCAAAACCAAAGGGCGTTCTTCGACGACTTTTACAATATGCCCGGCATCCAGGAGTAGTTTTGCCAGATACGAGCCGGTATTGCCACCACCGACAATGATTACGAACATATTTACCTCCTTCCCAGACCGAGCATTTCTTCGAGGCGATCCATTGCCGAAGATAATACAACCAGATTGATCAAATCCCCTTCCTGGAATTCTGTCCCGGCAATTGGGATAAAGGCCTGTTCTTTGCGCGTTATGGAAATAACCATGACTTCACCGTGAACATTTAGTTGATTCACAGTCCGGCCAATAAAATGAGGAGGTGCCTCAAGATGGACGAGCGAAACTTCTCCGCGGCCAAAAGTTTCCCGAACATCCATTTCAGTATGCGTCAGTTCCTGGAAGATCCTTTCGGCGGCCCAATTGGTAGCGGATACAGTTGTCAACCCCAAGCGTTGATATATCTCTGCCCTGAGGGGATCATAAAGGCGTGCCACCACACGTGGGACATGGAAGATATGACGGGCAATACGCGCGGCGACAATATTGGCATTGTCGGAAGTGCTTGAGGCTACAAACGCCTCGGCCTGCTCGATACCAGCCTGGATTAGAACCTTCCGGTCAAACCCAACGCCTTTTATGACCCGCCCGTTAAAGGCCGGGTCGATATGCATGCCGGCAATAGATTCATGATCAATAATGGTTACATCATGGTGCTGGTTGGCAAGCAGCTTGCTGACCTGCGATCCAATCCTTCCGAATCCCATGACAATGACTTTCATATTGTAGCCTCCTCTCAGCGAGAATCAGAAAGTTGACTTGCGGGTGTTCTTTCTTTCCTGCGGACCAACGCTTTTCTGAACCATTCCAAGGTATACAGGATCAATGAAAAAAGTATAAGAATGGGCCAAATGAGCGCCGGAAATGCCTGATTATCAAAGGCTTTTGCCAGGAATGGAATATATACCAAAGCGCCGATCATTAGCAAAGCCAGTAAAATTCCAAACAATAATACTTTATTGCTGCCCCAACCCATCTGGGTATTGTGTTCTTTGGATGTGCGGCAGGCAAATGCATTTCCAATTTGAACGAGGACAACCCCGGCCAGAAAAACAGTCCTGGCAACCACATTTATATCTCCAGGGATAACCAACAACCTAGGCCAATTAATTCCATTCAGGAAGGGTTGGTTAAGTAGGTCACCATTTCCGGAAAATAGATAAGTGCACAGAAAACCCAGATAGCATAACCCAGCCTCGAGAAGTCCGAGCCAAAGGAAGGATCTTGTCAGCAGCCCTTTGTCCAAAAGCGGCTGGGAACGACGCGGCGGATATTTCATGATATTTGGCTCGGGTTTTTCACTACCAAGCGCCAATGCAGGCAGAATGTCGGTGCCCATGTCAATTGCCAATATTTGACGTATTTCCAGCGCCGGAGGGACGCCAATTGCCGCAGTTAATAGGAATGGAAAAACTTCCGAGACATTGCTGGAGAAAATAAAAGTAATAAACTTGCGGATATTATCAAAAATGGCCCGGCCTTCTTCAATGGCGGCAGCTATGGAACCAAAATTGTCGTTGGTAAGGATTATATCGGCTGCTTCTTTGGCTACATCCGTACCAATAATCCCCATGGCAATCCCAACATCGGCTTTACGAAGAGCGGGCGCGTCGTTGACGCCATCTCCTGTCACTGCGACCACCTCTCCGCAAGCTTGATAAGCAGAAACCAAGCGCAGTTTATGATCGGGGGCCATGCGGGCAAAAATGATTTCTTCACCCATGAGTTTCCGCAATTTAGTGTCATCCATTCCGTCCAATTCCGCACCGGTTAAAATGGTCGGATTAGGTGTGGTGACCATGCCGACGCGTCTGGCCAGTGATTCGGCAGTGAGACCATAATCGCCTGTAATCATGACAATACGGATGCCTGCCTGACGACAGGTTTGAACAGCCTGTTCGACTTCGGGCCGAGGTGGATCCATCATAGCCATCAGACCCAGAAAAGTCAGATCCCGCTCAATTGTTTCGGCAGTATAAGCCCCGGAGCGAGGTGGTAAATTGCGGCGGGCGATGCCAAGCACTCGTAAGGCACGGCGCGAGTACTCATCGTTCGCCGCAAGAATTTCCGTCCGGATTGCCTCAGTAATAGGTAGCGTTTCTCCATCGACCAGAATTTGGGAACACAATTGTAAGACTTCGCGCGGTGCGCCTTTCACAAAGGCAACTTCGCGGTCGAGCTCCCGGTGGATGGTGGTCATGCGTTTTCGGCGAGCATCAAAGGGAATTTCATGAACGCGAGGCAAAAAAACTGCAACGGCATTTTCGTTAATCTTATATTTCAGAGCTGCCACCTTCATAGCAGCTTCGGTCTGGTCACCGAGACTGGTCCAGTGAGGGTGTTCCGGATCAGGAGGATTAATACGGGCATTATTGCAGCAAACTGCCGCTTCCAACAAGCTCAGAAAGTCTTTTTCAAAGGAAGTGTCAGCTGGAGATGGAATATATTGACCCTTGGGTTCATAACCGACTCCTGTCACCTTTAGACGGCGGCGAGCCACCCAGACTTCGCGAACGGTCATCTGGTTTTGAGTCAATGTCCCGCTTTTATCTGTGCAGATAACTGAAACGTTCCCCAATGTTTCGATCACACTCAACCGTTTTGCCAGGACGCCGCGTGAAGTCAGACGCTGGACAGCCATCGCGAGGGAGAGTGTCAGGGTAGCAGGCAAACCTTCGGGTGTCACTGCCACCAGGGTACCAAGCGCAAGCAGAATAGCATTATTGAAATGCTGGCTAACATGCGGCTCGAACGTCGCAAGTGCCCAGACTGTTCCGCCAATGATGACTGCAATCAATGTCAATCTACGACTAAGAAGCCCCAATTCCTTTTGAAACAAGGAAGGCTCATCCTGGACGGTTTGGGTTAGCTGAGCAATTCGACCAAACTGGGTCAACATTCCGGTGGCATAGACGATGGCTTTCCCAGTCCCAGAGGCAACAGAAGTTCCGGCAAATATAACATTTGGTCGTTCCAGGTCACTGAGACCGGGAAGAATAGAGGCTTCGGCGGTTTTACGAGCAGCAACTGCTTCACCTGTTAAAGATGCGTTATTGACCCGCAGCCCGTATTCCTCTACGACGCGAGCATCTGCCGGTATATTATCACCTTCGGCCAGGACCAATAGGTCCCCCGGAACTACATCGCTGGCTGGGATATGCATATCCGCGCCATCGCGAATTAAATGTGCATAAGAAGGAAGAAGATGCCTTAGTTTTTCAATGGCTTGTTCAGCACGATGCTCCCGCCAGTAGGAGAAAGCACTGTTGGCGATACTCAACAGAAGGATTATCAGGGCAAGAGTCCAGTCTCTTTGCCAGAGGCTGATGATGGCTGCAAGAACCATAAGGAGGATAAATGGGTGGCGAACCTGCTGAATAAATTTTTGCCATTCAGGGGGATGTGGTTGTTCTGAAAGTACATTCTCCCCATAAAGCGATTTGCGCGACTCTGCCTCAATAGTGGACAGTCCTTTTGCAGATGTTTCCAAGGATTGGAACACTTCAGGGACACGCAAGGTGTAAATTGGGATAGAGCTCATAAGTTATGGGGAAAGGGGAGAAGATTGCATTTTGAGTGCCAGCACGGAAAACGCGGTTCTTCTGGAATTATTGGCTGGTTACTTTTTCAAATTTTATTCACCGGATGCTTCGAAGGCATCTCCCAGCATTTGGAGTTCGGACATCAGGTGAGTGCGGGTGGAATGGCTAAAGCGGGTATCCTGGGCTATTTTCGCCTGTTCTTCAAGGGCTGCACGGACAACAAAAGCCGGCACAAACATAATCCGTCCGGCGGGTATGATCACAAAATTATGCGTCTTAATAATCAGATCCTGATCATCGAAATATGGGAGGCTCAAGCTGAGGCCCCTATTAAGACTTTGAGCCTTGGCGCGGTCCTGAATGGTATGGATGATTTCTTTAGTTTGAAAGCGAGCTAGAGCTCGGCCCTGGTTGACCAACTGTCCAAGCATTCCATAAAGTTTTATTTCGAATTCTTCATCGGCGACAATGTAGGGAGCCAATGAGCGGGCATCAAAAAGCATGGTCAGGAAACGCTGCATAGAAGTGACATGCGCCTGCGCTTCATTGATGGAATTCACAATCAATTTATCATGGCTGTCGAAGGCGATCCATTGCGGAAGAAAGAAGCGGCGCGCTTCCGGCACATAAGGAACCTGAAGAGTGCCACGACCTATCTCTGCCTGCCCTTCCTCGGCGATGGCGTCCGTACTGGAGGTGATGGCCGAATCAGGATCGGTGATCAAATCCCCGCCCGGGATTGAAGGTATGTCATCATCATGAGCGGGCAGGTAGGTTACACGCCGACCCGAAGGCAGCATGTTGCGTACCATGGTATTGGCGGTCGCAAACCGAATTAATTCTGCGCTGACAGCAACAGCTTGGTCACTTGACTTGTTCAATTCTGCAAAGCGCTGACGCAGAGTCTCATGGACGTTTCTCCGTGAGACAAGATCACCAATCTTACCAACTCTCTGTTCGCGGGACGAGCCTGGAACAACTAGGGGCTCGGAAGTTTTGGAAAGTGTAACACGGTCAGGTAACGAAAAACGCAGGTTGTACTGACGCTCAAAAAAAGCGGAAGCAACCTGGCTTGCCTGCGCTTCCACGAAGCGCTGAACGATAGTAGGCTGGGCGTCGAAGAGAGCAGATTGCCGGTCGTATTCTTTGCGTAAATGATCGGCAGCGGATGCACTATTCTTTAATTGGGTTATCTCGGGCATACACTCATCCTCTCCAGAGACGCAATTCGCAAATTGTATACCAATTCAAGGGCTTAACCAGTTCGCCCTGAAGTATTTTCAGCTGCTTCAATTGTATAATACTTTTGCCCAGAAGTGGGAACGAAATGGCTTATTTTGCGAAGGTATCAATCAATAGCTGGATACTTCCTCCTGCCGGGTAAAGGATGGGGCAGGTGGCGCCATGGTTGATATATTCCTGTACACAGGCTCGAGCTTCGTCAGGCGTGCCAGACGCCGTGACACTCGAGATCAAGTCATCCGATACAAAATGCTTGGCCTTATTGATCTGTTCCTTAGTGGCAGGCCAACCCAAAATTGATTGGATTTCGGCGATAATATCCGGCGAAACATTACTGGCTTTGGCAATATGGGGCTGTTGGGCGAGATACTGGCACAAGAGCGTTTTACTTTCATCAATAGCCTTGTAGTGATCCTCGTCAACCGAACAAACGATCAACTGTGGACGGTCAATGTCTTCCAGACGGCGCCCCGCTCTTTTTGCACCATTTGACAACAGTTCCAACGCCCGGTCATTGTATTCCAAGGGTACGCAGTAATTCAAGATCGCGCCATCGGCGATTTCACCGGCCAATTCCATCATCTGATCACCGGTGGCACCGATCATAATTGGTATATTGCGTGGCTCGCGCCGCCCATGCACGACATCCAGCTCGATGCCATCAACGTGGATGAATTCTCCCTGGAAAGTAACCCGCTCCATATTTAGCAGCTTCTTCAGCACCGTGACAGTTTCCCGCATGGCAGTCAGTGGTTTTTTTCGATCTATCCCGACTTGCTTTGCAAGTGGATCCCACCAAGCGCCCATTCCACAGATGATCCGATTGGGTGCCAGGTCATCAAGGGTTAGGAAGGTGGAGGCCAGCAGGCCGATATTACGCGACCAGTTGTTGATAACCGCCGAACCAACCTTGATTCTTTCAGTTACCGCGGCATAAGCAGCCATCGGGACAATCGCATCGCGAACCAGACGGGATTCGGCTTGCCAGACAGCTTCGAAACCACGGCTTTCTGCATAACGGACACAATCCAATCCATCGCGCAGATCATGGGCATCTTGAAGATAAAGAGCAACACGATTCATATTTTATTATCCTGATAAAGATACGATTTGTTATATTATATTATATTAATATCAGTTATTGAAAGAAGATTTTAAAGCTCTCAGGGAATAGACGGAGATCGGAAAAAACAGACAGGCTAGTCGGATTTTGCCCGGCCAACATCTGCCTTTCTCCTGGTATATCTAACCTATTTTCAAACACAGAATTGTATTCAGAAAATAAAGAGGCGCACAAGTTGTTTTTTGTGCGCCCAGTTGGATTTTGGAAGGTCAAATGGCTCTATAGTTCCTGAAGCCGTTGCCACATTTTCGGGGCAAGTTCCCGCGAACGGGCAGCAAGGCGTGCTTCATCCATGCTGATTATTTGTTTGCCCTGCATCAAAATCTTCCCACGGCAGACGGTTGTATCCACGACAGCATCCACCAGCCCAAAGATGAGGTGACCCAGGAAATTAGCCTCGCTGAGCGGGGTCGGGGGACAATAATCGATGATGGCAAGATCGGCCGGGCGGCCTTCGGCAATTTCGCCCAGGCGCAGGCCAAACTGCCGCTTTACGATTTCCGCGTTGTTTTGAAGAAGCATTTGCGGGGCCTCCATAAAAGCAACGCGCGGATCGCGGTTTGCCAGACGGTGCAGGAGATAGGCACAACGCATTTGGGCAAGCATATCGGAACCCATGCCGTCGGTTCCAAGTCCGACGAGAATCCCCTTATTAAGCATTTTGAGAATTGGGGTGACTCCCACCGCGTTATTCATGTTCGATTCGGGGTTATGGACTACTATCGTCTCGGTCTTTGCCACGATATCCATCTCATCCTCGTCAATGTGGACACAATGGACGAAAATGGATTTTTTGCCAGCTGCGCCCATCTTTTGCAAACGATTCACGATGGTAGTATTGTATTTCTTGAGGGAATCTTCCCGGTCGGAAAGATCTTCTGCAACGTGAATGTGACACCCAACGTTACCATCTTTGGCAATGCCGACACATTTTTCCAGAGTCTCATCAGAAAGGGTGAACGAGGCATGCAGGCCCATCATAGCTGCAATTTGACCATCACCCTGACCAACCTTCTTGATGAAACGTTCATTTTCGGCGATCCCACCGCCGATGATATTACGGTCGGAGACTTCGTAGCACAGCGAGGCACGCAAGCCAGCCTGGCGGACAGCGGTTTCAATGAGGTCAAGGGAACCATCCCGCATAGATGGGGAGGCGTGGTGATCAATTACAGTGGTTGTTCCGTTGCGGATGCAGTCGATTAGCGGGAGTTGAGCCGAGAGCAGGATATCCTCCTCACCAAGGGCACGGTCCACCTTCCACCACAGTTTTTCCAGGATTTCGACGAAATTCTTGGCTGGTTCGCCCGGGATGGCCATGCCACGTGCCATGGTCGAGTAGAAATGGTGATGTGCACAAATGAATCCGGGCAGGATAATCTTTCCTGAGCAATCCACCGATTTGGCATCGGGGTAACGACGCTTCATCGCATTTGAATCGCCCAAAGCGACAACCAATTCTCCGTCGGTCACAACAGTACCATTCCAAAGAACGCGATTCTTTTCCCCAAGCGTAACAACGATTCCATTTTCAAAACGAGTCGTCATGGTTCGTCTCCTAATTTTCTTTCAAGATAGCAAGCTCTTCCTTGTTGCGGGCGCGCATGAGGATGGCTCCGGTAAAGCACTTCTTGGCGCAAATAGAGCAGCCTATGCATCGGGATGGGTCAGTGTGCGGGAGGCCTTGCCCATCGAGAGTGATGGCAAGGTACGGACAGCGAGCGCAGTTGCCGCAAGAAACGCAGTACTCAGGCCGGGCTTCGGAAATCTTTTTAACCGGTGTCAGCGCCATGAAGTCCGTAACGGGGTGAGGCCGGGTGATTCCGATCAATTCCTTCATTGAATGGATGCCGCGTTCTTGCATGAGGAATGACGTACCCGATTCAAGATCGTGGATGACACCATACCCTTGTTTCATGACAAGCGTGCAAAATTGAACGGTCCTGACGCCCAATGCAAGAAAATCCATGGCAGCCTTGTAATTCATTGGACCGCCGTTACCGGAAATCTCAATGCCTTCGGGCACAGCCTGCATCAACGTAAGGTACGAAATAGGCGTGACGCCTTCGCCGCTCATCCCGACAATAACCCCTTCATCCCAGGGGCGACCCGGAGCCAGGCGGAAAGCCAGTGTGGGGAAGGAGTTCGCCAGGGTGATACCAGCCTGCTTGTTCGGGTATTTATCCAATACTTTACGAATCGCGCGGAGAATAGGAACGATGGATGTAACCGCTGCGGAAAGTTTGAATAACTTGGGAATATCCGGATCGCCAACTTGCATGACCCAGTCAATGATCTTAGCGGTGAGGGCAGCATTCTGAGAGACAATATCGCCTTCAGTACCGTCGCCACCTTGCGGGCAAGAAAGTGAATATTCAATACCCATGGCACCGGCCGATTCCAATTTCTTCGTATTGGATTGCCAGCCGGAGGCATCAGAGGCATCCTTGCCGGAAACCGGGCCGCCTGTGGAAGCCATGGTCAAACGGTCGGGCCATTGCTTGACCAGTAGCTCCACTTCACGGCAGACTCGGTCCAAGGGATGTCCTGAAACGTTATCCGCGTTGGCATACGTGTATTGGTTGAATGTAAACATGTATTCACCGGGGATGTGAATAGGCACGTTGTCGAAAGCGGTTTTCATCACGCCACCGGCCCAGCCAGCCCGGTAAGCTGCAGTCATCTGATCCAACCCATCACTGGAAGGGGATGCAGAGAGCAGGTAGGGAGAAATGATCTTACGCCCGAAGAAATCTGTCTCCAGCGAGATTGGCACCGGGTTGAACCCAGGCAGGGCAAAATAGGATTTATTGGGCTTCTTAATTTCCGGTTTCGGTTTCTTTTGAATCCACGCGTCAATCTCCAAGGCAGTGTTCTTGCCAGAGGCGGTTGCTTCGACGACGGTCTTAGGGCCAGTCAGGAAATCCCCAGCATAGAAAAGGCCTTCGATCTTTTCGCTGCGCGGAAGCGTGGGCCGCATGCCGATGGCGATAATCACGGTGCTGAAACCTGAGCGGGTCCCATTTGTTCCGTCAAGATCGCGGACATTGTCCGGGGCGAAAGGCTTCCCCTCGGGGAGTTCCAGTTTGATTGTTTCCAGGCCGGAGATTTTTCCACCTGCAGCCAGGATTTTGCCCACCCGGATGCGTCCATTAACTTCGATGTCAAAGTCGAGAAGGTCTTTGCGTTCCTTCGATGTGAGCGGCATTTCAGCCAGTTTTTCGAGCATAAATAGTTCCACATGGGCAGCGCCACATTTACGGGCAGTGACGGCGCAATCCAACGCTGTCGCGCCGCCGCCAATAACGGCCACGCGGCCTGCGAAGTGATGGGCGGATGGATTCGATAACAGGTCCACCATCCTAATAGCCAGCTGCTCATTTTCGATGCCGAGTTCGATGGGTTTCCACAAACCAGCAGCGACGCAAACTGCATCGTAGCCTTGCACAAGCAGGGATTTTGGATCTTCTACATTTGTGCCTGTTCTTGCATTAATATTCCCAAGTGAAAGGAGGAATTTAATATCGGATTCGACCACATTTCGATCCAGGCGATGATCAGGGATAAAGTTTGCCATTCCGCCAAGACGATCCCGGCCCTCATAAATATCAACCTGGTAGCCCAATTGCCCAAGGGCAGAAGCAGCACCCAGACCAGCCGGGCCGCCGCCTACGACCGCCACTTTCTTACCGTTCGCCTTGGGATTTGAGAATTCCGGGATACCGCCCTGGCTCTTGGCCATTTCAATAATCGTAGCTTGCACAAGAGGAATATTAATCGGGCCATCGAATTTTTTATGTGTGCAGGCTGCCATGCAAAGCGTATCTGGGCAGACCATACCGCAAATGCCTCCAAGGGGGTTTGCATGCATGATCTC
The DNA here is from genome assembly GCA_050014715.1 of Anaerolineales bacterium. Taxonomy (GTDB): domain Bacteria; phylum Chloroflexota; class Anaerolineae; order Anaerolineales; family Villigracilaceae; genus UBA877. Next base: position 22,528 of record JBEKCT010000016.1, read on the forward strand.
ACCGGCTGAGCGCCGCAGATCGGACGGGCTGCCTTGGCGGGCAGCCATTATGAAATCGGCAGGAGAGCAATTGACAGGGCAGGCTTCCCGGCACGGTTTCTCCTCGCAGAACTCACAACGAAGCAATTCTGTCTGCAATTGAGCAGGGGTCATGAAAAGTGGGGAGAGTTGTTCTTTTTGCATTGGGCACCTCTATAAAATTGATTGTCTGACAACTGGTCTATTATAGCATCTAATAATAAAGAGGCACAATTGCGCATGCCCTATTCCAAATTCAATCCTTTCAACCCCCCGACCATTTCGAGGTCCTCCGGCAGATCAAGGTCAAGTCCAATCCTTTCAGAGTTCACCACAACCAGCTTGGCCCCTGCATCCTTTGCGCGCTGACAATGGCGCTGGAATGAACCCGGCCCATAATCATAATCGATCAATCCGGCTGGATTGATAAACAATCCATTCGTGCCGTCAAGTCGCCGATCAGGGGAAATAACTACAACCGATGGAGTCATTCCCTGACTTAGCAGGGCTTCCAGGTCAGAAGGTTCGACCAATGGAAGATCAGCGGGTAAAATGAGCACGGCGCGTGCACCCTGTGCCTGGGCGACGATGGTAGCACGCTTGAGAGCTGTATTAAATTGGGGTGCTCCATCTTCCATTACTGTGCGCCCTCCCAGGCTGCGGGTAAGGGCGAGGGCGGCAGGGTCCCGGCTGACCACCAGAGTATGTTCAATGCCGGAAATTTCATTTAGTACGGTAAGGGTGTGTTCAAGCAAATAGCGATTAAGAGATGTACGCTGCTCTTCAGAGAGTAAACCTGCCAGGCGCGATTTTCCGCGACGCATAGGTTTTACGGGAACGATGGCCCAGATGGTCATATAATCAAGTTTAGCACATCTTGAGCCAAAAGACGCCGGTCATTGCGCGTTTTCATGAGGGTGTGGGTTATTTTTAGTGGGATCGTAAATTCTTTCGCCATTGGCTCATCAAAAATGTCCAGAACGAACCCGGATAATAAATCTCCGAAGTGACGTGCTACAGCGAGAGCGGATGGACGAATGCCCAATTCTGAAAACATTTTAGCGGCAGGACCCTTAACGGTCTGTCCACCAATAATGGGCGAAACCGCAAAAACGGTTTTCCTGGCGAGAGCGGATCTTAATCCATTCAGAGCCAAGATCGGATCTATGCTGACCCAAGGATTGGATGGACAAATAATTACAGCATCTGCTGCGCAAATGGATTTCAAAACTCCCGGAACTGGTCGGGCAGAATCAATTCCAACGAACCGGAAACCCTTGACCTTTGGCTCACAATTTCGATGAACGAAATATTCCTGAAAAGGTAGTTCTCCACTTTCGACGGTATCCACCATGGTATGAACTGGCTGGTCACTCATCGGCAGGACCAATTGCTGCACGCCCCAAACCCGACAAAAGTGCATGGTAATTTGGCTGAGTGACTGGCCTTCCTGCAAGCGGCGTGTGCGTTCAAGGTGAGTAGCAAGGTCTTTATCGCCTATCCGGAACCAGGCCGGACCACCAAGCTTTTGGATATTATCCAGTATCTGGAAAGTTTCCGCCTGCCGACCCCAACCGGATTGGGGGTTCGCCAATCCAGCAAGCGTGTAACAAACAGTATCCAGGTCAGGGGAGATGGAAAGGCCCAGGTGCTCAAAATCGTCGCCAGTGTTGACAACGACGGTCAGGTCACCGGGAGAGAGCAATTGGGCAAGTCCATCGACAAGTTTTGCGCCTCCGACTCCGCCTGCCAATGCCACAATTTTCATATGAACCTAGTTACTTCCTGTAAAGAAATCCTTTCCGGTGTTTCAGGGGTTTCGTCTGGATATCCGAGAAATACCATTCCTTGGGGCTCCCATTCCTGGGCCAATCCCAAGGCGTGTCGAGTCTCATCGGGAGTGTAGAGCGGCCAACAAATCCAGGTACCGCCCAATCCCTCGGCGTGGGCCGCTAGCAGTAATTGCAGACCAGCCAAAGCCACTGATTGAATACCCATATAGGCTTCTTTGTGCTGGAGCAGTGGGTCTGGTTGCGGTTTGACCTGGGTCGTATCCCGGCATAAAACAATAATGACCGGCGCCAGAGCGGTTCGACGAACTGTCCGGTTGACACGTCCCTGAATATCGGTTTCCGGAACGCCTTCCATTACCATATCCTGCCGAAATCTGGCTGTGATAGTCTCTGCCAGACGTTTCTTCGCGGCATTACTGGTTATTACTACGAAACGCCATGGCTGCAGATTGTGAGCCGAGGGAGCGTAAATCCCGGTTTCCAGAATTCTTTGAATGCAATCCAGTGATACCGGGTCCGATTTGAAGTGGCGAATGGAACGTCTTGAGCGGAGGAAAGCATGCAGGTCATCTTTTATCATCAGATATTATCCGTTCGGATCGACTTTCTCAGGGATGATTTTGTAAATGACTCGTTTTACTCCTGCCTGGTGGTGTTGGTATTTGAAATTGCCGGTATATTTACCGGCCAAAGCGTCAATGTGCGCATCGGCACCTTCTTCGGTGATTTCTACGACCCGTCCGCGAACTTGTAAGTAGCGATAAGGATCAGTTGGATCCTGAATGCATAAAGTTACCACCGGACGGCTGCGCATGTTCTTATCTTTCACACGCCCCCTGGCTGAATTTACCAGAATGTAATCGCCAGAGGTATTGAACCAAACCGGGGTGACCTGCGGAGAGCCATCGGGCATCAAGGTTCCCAAATAGACGAATGCACGCTTGTTATCTTTGAGTAAATCTAGGTGGGATTCGGGAATCATCTTCATACTTTATCTCCTGTATCATTTCCTGTTTAAATACTTTGTATGGTGAGGAAATACCTATACTAGCGAACAATTACAAAAAAGTGCTGCAAGGCGCATAACCATATAATCACTGGCCAAAGGGATACCTAACCAAAGTGGGGCGTTGATCTGCAGCTTGTGTGACCAGATTCAAGTTATCAGTTCATTCCTGCTATCGGAAGAGATCCTGTTTCTTTGGCCGGAGCAATTCCTTCAAAGAACCTTCACGAAGCGGATAGGGGAAGCCACGAACATGGACGGCAGGAGTTCCTTCGGCAGCTTCCCCCATCACGAGCGAAGCGGCAGCGGCCAGTTCATCTGCTGCAGCAACAAGAGTAATCTTCAGCCTGTAACCAAACAAATCCTTCCAACCGCGTTTATCCACCAAGCCAGGCAGGCCGGAAATGCCAATTGCGGTACCAATAGTGCCCAACCTCCAAGCACGCCCATGCGAATCTATAATCATGACACCCAGTCGGTTTCCAGTTGCTATCTTAATTCTCCGGCGAAGATCAAGCGCAGACTGATCAGGATTTTCAGGTAAAAGCAAGACCCAATCTTCCGGTTTCCCACCCTCTCCCATGACATTGGAGTGGTCTATGCCAGCACTGGCACAGACGAATCCGAGACGATGTTCAACAATGATCGTACCCGGGCGGACACGTAAAACTGACTGGCTTTCATGCAAGATGAGCTCCACGAGACGAGGGTCTTTTTCACTGCGGGCAGCCAGCTCAAGGGCATCTTTCGATGGTGTGACCGTTGTGAGGTTGACCAGGCGGTTTTCAGCCTTTGAGACGATTTTTTGTGCAAGCACCAGAATATCACCATCCTCCGGGGAGATTTTGGCTGTCTGCAAGGAAGCCAGAAGTATTTCTGCCAGGTCATCACCTGGGTGGATGAGAGGAATTTTAGGAAGGGGGGTAAAGGTCAGGGGCATATGGGATTGAGGAATTCTGCTTGATCACAAGGATGAAAGGTGGTTTATAAAATGATTGAGGACAACCAGGAACTAAGAATATTTTGAAAATGTATTATAACGTGATGTCCGGGTTACAATCTGGTGTGTATGCCTGTTATTTTGATCCCGGCATTGGTTGTGCCAGTTTGGCGATTGATATGAATCAAGACACTGGTGAGGCCTTCGATCACCGCCGAGTTCTCGATCGACCCGGCATCCCAGCCAGTCAGTCCGGCTGCATGAACCAGTTTGAGAGTTTCAGTGCGAGCCTCCTGGCTGGTTCCAGTAACAAGCACATCACATTCGATCGATTCAGAATGCAATAGAAGTTCATGGGAGATATTCTGGAACCCGGAGGTTACCTGAATTTTTTCGCCGAGAATCTCACAAGCTTCCTGTGCAGCACTACCGGCGGGGGGCATCTGCACCCTTGTTATCCTGGGAGGAGCCAGTGGAACGGTCACATCAACCAGCATTTTTCCCAGCAAGCCATCTTTAACACTTTCAAGGGTTTCACGGTGGGCAGAATATGGAACGGTCAAAACCACTATATCGGCTGCCTGAGCTGCCTTAATGTTGGTAGTTCCCTCGACAAATGCGTTTCCGCCAAGCAGGGCAAGGATTTCCAGTGCGATAGAGTTTGCCTTTTCGGGGTTGCGAGAGCCAATCAATATTCGATAACCAGCTTTTGCCCAACGGTACGCCAGACCTTTGCCCTCTTTTCCGGTACCACCGAGAATTGCAATAGTTGATAAGGCAGGAGAAGTACTCATATAATTATTCTAAATATCCTTCCTGGATAATAGTGAATTATTCGCATATCAGCCCACGCCAAACTGGATTGGGTCCGGAACTTCCACACCGGTGGAAGCCATTTCTGAAAGAATCCGATATACCGCCTCACGCAATTCCGGTTCTCCTCCATACATGGCTTGAAACAGTGCGCCAAAGACTCCTTCCATTGGCATGACACGGAGATACGCCAAAGAGGCCAGTCGTTCCTCTGGATCGTCCGATTTAAGCGCCAAGAGCAGCAAGTCAATGGGAGGCTTATCGGGCGAGATGCCCTCGCCTTTTTTCCCGGCGAATGTAACCAACCAGGGTGATTCTGACGGTGGTGGAAGCCTTTTGGGAACATGCGGATTAGGTTTCTGGCGTTCTTCAAGAACCTCCTGAGCAGAATTGCGAACTATCCATTGGTCATCGTCAGTTTGTAATTTATTGAGCAGTTCTTCAGCCCATGATTCATAGATACGACCTAGGCCATACGCGGCAGCACGGCGGACGTTCAGGTCTTCTTTCATCAAGGCGCCTTCCCGGAGCATTCTATAACCTTCGTCGGGGTTATTCGCCATAGCTTCAGCAGCGGAACGACGCAAGATTTCATCACCATGCAAGAGAGCATTGGCAAGAGCATCCATTGCGGACGGTATACCGATTGCAGAGAGCGCCAGGCAAGCCGCACGGCGTACGTTTGAATTGGAGTTGCTTAGCAATAGAGTAAGCTGTGGGATGGATTTAACATCACGAAGCGCCCCAACACCGAGGGCAGCTAATTGCAAAAGATCGTCATCGTGTTTCAGGAGAAGCTGTCGAAACAAGACAACAGATTCAGCGTTACCACTTTGCACTATGGCAGCCAATGCCTGGCCGCGCAGGCCCAGGGGTTGTCCGGTTTGTTGCAGTAATTCGGCGAGTCTTTCCATTACCTCTCCACACCAAGAGATGCGCGCCGGAGCGTCACGCAGCCAGCGGGCAGGCACCAGGAGATTGCGTGAAAGTGGTCGATCTGATTGGGCCAGGAGCGCGTTGGCCAGCGTGGTTGCATCTCCCTGGGCGGCCAAGAAGTGCATTGCCATGAATTTACCGATCCATGGTGGTTGTTGAAGAACGGCATCCGTGTAATTTGCCAAAGATTTACCTGCCAGATACCCACCAAAGATGGGATGAACAAAGCGCATGCGATTATTGTGATGAGCGGTTAAGAGCCCCGTATCGACCATTTTGGAAATCAACCCGAGGGATGGTGTGCTTTGATTACTTGTCTTAGCAATCTGTTTGATCTTTTTTTCATCCCCATCGGCACGCTCAACCGGTTGAGGTTCATTTGGCTCGAAAGATTTCAGCCATTTTCTGGCTTCGCGCGGATCAAAGAGAGGGGTGGCGGCAAGGATGATTTGCAATGCCAGCGATTCAAGGGCCTCACGCGGAGTATTTGTTGGAGTGATACGCCTTAAATGTGTCTCCAGGGCGTCAATCGGAAGGGGACCGCGCAAATCCCCGGCAAATACTCCCCATGCCTTCAGAGTCAACTCCAACGGAGTCAAGTTGCCGGAATCGACATTCAGCCAACCATTTAGGATGAGTGGTTCGATTGGTTCGTTAATTTGTGCCCAAGATTCAGTCACAACATGACGCGCCCATAACTCCCCCCATTTTTCGAGGAATTCTACTCTTTGGCCAGAATTCCAGTCAGCTAAAGCAAATGGAATGAAGTTTAGAGAGACCAATCCATCCAAATATTCGCAGGAGGCGGTAGTAATCATGCGCGTTTGGGGGTAAGCACGCTTGATGGTACGGATGAACTCAACCGCATCTTTCAAACCATCCGGCGTTAACTCGTCTGTCCCATCCAATAGCAGCAAGGCGCGCCCCTCAGAAAAAACTCGCTGGATAAAATCCGGGAGGCGCGAAAGATCGAAAACGGAGGCTTTTTCGGCAACCAAATTAATCAATGGATTGAGTGGGTTGTCCTTGTTTACCGGGAGATCGAGGTCGGCAACATGGATTAAGAAAGGCAATGTTTCCGGTGCAAGTCCAGGTACGGGGTCACGGCGGGCCAGATTGGAGGCAAGGCTAGCCAGGGCGACTGTTTTGCCCATGCCGGTTTCTCCAACCAGTACAATATCCGAATTGCCGGATAATGCCTCAGAAATGGAGAGAGTAGGAGCTTTGTAGATGGCCGCCAATTCCGGCCAGGCGGGTAGATATGGAACGGTTGTCTCTACGATATCCTCTGAATACAGGAAATCGCCTGGTTCCACGCGATGAGGAGGGGCAAGTAGCCGGGATGGCAAGAGGATTTCATCCAACGAAAAAAGTGGGGCCGCAAGGTGCAACCCCTGGGCGTGATATAGAACGCTTTGTCTGTAACGTTCCTCAACAGCATTGTAGGCGTGGGCTTTAGCTTTTTTTGCAGCTTGCTTGCGTTGTGCATTTGCGCGGATCTGCTTGAATGCCGGGCGGAGCATGGAAGTGAGCCACCATGCGAGCGATGTAAGAACCACGCCCAACAGAAACGAGAAATTGTCAAGATTTGGGAAGCGGAAACGCATACGCCACCTAAGAGAAAAGTCAACTTCCGTACAGGATTCGTCCGCAAGAAGGGCAGAGTGTCATTTGACCAGAGGAACGGGCGGACTGTATCTGAGCCAGGCTAAGGGTGGAACCACAAGCACCACAGGATTTATCTCCAATTACTGCCACGGCGATGCCACGACGCTGCTGGCGCAGTTGATCGTAAAGGGCTAGTTCGGTTGGCGGGATGGCTCCTGCCGCGGCATTCCGCTCAACAAAAAACCTTTCCAGGTCAGTCTTGAGTGTTGCTTGCTCCAACTGTAAGCCTTTATTTTTTTTAGACTGTTCAGTTTGCCCTGCCAATAAACGAGCGTGCGCTGATTCCAAATCGGCTGTCGCCGTTTCAATTGCAATCATGGATTCTATCTGAAGGTCTTCCAAATCGACCAGGTGGCGTTTTAATGACGCCAGATCGTTTTGCAGATCCTGCAATTCTTTCGGACTATGAGATTTTCCTCCATACAGGCTGGATTGGATTTGCTCAATTTTGATGTGCTGGCCCTGGACTTCCTGCTCGGCCAGCTTTAACGCCTGTTCAGAGTCCTTATAATGAGCCTCGATTGCACCAACTTGCTCGTTTAATTGGCGTATGTCATCGTCATTATCCAATATTTCCTGGATAGAATGCAAGCGAGCCTGAAGACGGTCAATCTGAAGGTCAATTTGCTGGAGACGATAGAGGCTTAATGTCTGGTTCATAGCATCATTATAAACTGATTACAGTTTTTCCAAGATGATTTAGGGCAAAAAAAGCCCGCCATGGAAAAAATGGCGGGCTTGGGTTTATTGGGATGGCAGATTAAAGTAATTGTAAATGGCGCGCGAAAGTTCAGCATACATGGGCGAGACCTGCGACCAATCTCCTCCTCCCGGGTTGTAAACATAAATTGTTAGAACGTAGTTGCCACCGGGAGTGTATACAATTCCGGCATCGCTGTATTGGGTCAGGTTTATATCCCAGCCATGTTTGTGAGCTACGATAGTGCCTTCCGGAACACCCGCCTGTATCAGCGCGCCAAGTTTATCCTCCTGCAGGTACTGAATCATCTGCTGACAGGCTGCCTGGTTAATTTGGCCAGGGAAAACGGCAACCAGGGAACTGCCACCGTTCTGTGAGCATAGGTAGATATCTTCGAGCAACATCCCCATATCGGATGGAGTTGTTTGACTGTATGTGTCGGGGTCAGTATTTATATCCGTGCGTTGATTGGCAGGCGTGTTATAAAACTTTAAAACACCAGCGCCAGGATAGAAATATCCGTTAATGAAGGTGTTTTCCAGGCCTAATGCTTGCATAGTTTCCGTGACGACCAGTGGACCACGATACTTGTCCAAAGACTCCATTAAAGCATCGGCAGCGTCATTGTTTGATAGGGCGATCATATCCTTTAATTCAGAGGCAAGCTGGTCGTCGATCTTACTACTGAAGTGACTAAATACAGAAACCATGATGGGAATTTTTATAGTGCTGGAAGCTGTAAAGGCGATGTCGGGGTTAACGGAAATATTCTGTCCGGATTGATAGGCGAATTGCAGTTCATCGGATGTTTGCAAGTCGAGGAAATAGAGATCGACCAGTCCTGCAAATCCACTCTGATCGATAATTTGTTTAAGCAAGATCTGGAGCGTATCCAAAGACGGACGACCGGCGGCGGTTTGCTGGGAGGAGAGCATAACCACACGTTGATTGGGGGATTCCAAAGCGGTCCCGATCAAATCCACAGCCCGGTCAATGTCGAGAGTCTGGCCCGATTTACCCGATGTAAAATTGACCGTCCCAGGAATAGGCTGTGCTGAAACAGGCGCCTGGTCGTAACGGGCGGATATTTCAGTTTGCAGATAAATGCGAAGCCGGTCCGTTGAATACGTGGCCACCAGTGGAATCTGGCTAGCCGGAGAAGGGCGATTCCACAAATAATCCCAGAATCCACCCCAGAAAGACGCGCCGGTTCGTTGTAAATCTGCCGCGGCCAACATACTTTCCGTGTTTAACTGGAAACCGATCAGACCTGGGTCAAGGTCGATTGCCGCGTTATTGTAATGAATTTCAATGGGAACCGAATAGACCTGCAACAGCCTTTGGGCTGCTGATTGCGAGTCGAGACCACCGACAGGAACACCACCTATTGTCATATCAGGTGGATAATTAGAGCGGGAAACACTATACTGAACCAATTGATAGACAATAAAAATGGCTGCCACCAGGATAAAAACTAAGGAAACCCCGCGTAGGAAAAGAGAAGAACCGCGCAGTCTCACTCCGCCTCCAAACCAAATAAAAGATCAATATTTATCATATCTACCGAGTAAAAAGTATAACACACTCACCCAAGACAGAGATGTTAGAATTATATAGTCTATTTTTGTGGTAAAACATAGGCATGGAAAAGGTTTCTCTTGCTGTTGTAACCGGAGCCGCACATCGTTTAGGCCGTATTTTTGCCTTAATGTTGGCCCAGCATGGATATGCAATTTTGTTGCATTACCACCATTCTTGTGAAATGGCTGATGAAACAGCGGCAGAAATCCGAGCCATGGGAGGTCGGGTTTATCTGGTGAAAGCCGACCTGACCGATTCTGCTCAGATCCAAACCCTGTTCTCTCAAATAGATTCTTTGAAACTTCCATTGAAAGTTTTAGTCAATTCTGCCGCAAGAATGAAACAAGAAGACCTGCGTGATGTCTCGATTACGGAATGGGATTATGCACTCAATTTGAATCTGCGTGTTCCATTTCTAATCACACAAAGAGCTGCTGAACGAATGCAGGAGGGCGGCGTTATTGTAAATGTTACCGATGCAGGGGTTTGGAAAACATGGACCGGTTTCCCGGCCTACCTGGTTAGCAAGTCCGGACTGGAAATGCTAACACGTCTCCAAGCCAAGACATACGCACCAAATATCCGTGTCAATGCCATTGCGCCAGGTCTGGTGTTACCTTCTAGCGATACATCGGCAGAGGAATGGGAAAAACGGATCAGCCGTCTCCCGTTAAAACACGCTGCCTCGATCGACGACCTCAGTAGTGCACTTGCGTTTATACTGAATAACCAGTCAATTACCGGGCAAACGATATTTGTGGATGGTGGATATTCGTTGATTTGAATTTTGCTTTTGTCCAATTAGTGCATATGTTAAATTATCGAATGTTTATCAAGTTGGCAAGACCTCTTCAAATATTACTGTCTGCTTTGACCTATAGCCTTGGCGCGGGGATTTCCCGCTACCTTGGGCACCCGGTTCATGCAGCCGCTTTCGGATTAGGATTACTATCGGTAGTGGCAATCGAAGTGGCTGCATTTTGGCTGTTGGAATACTTTCGTCTAGCATTGACCCCTTTGGCGAAAGAAGAGAGCCCTCGTCAGCGAGAAGAGCTCCGGATAAGTTTATTCCAGTCTGCCATGGCTCTTTTGACCGTAGCCGGAGCATCGATAGTGACTCTCTTGCTCGCCCGTTTGCTGCCCGTGCCAGCCGGAGCACTAATGGTATTGATTGTCGTATTCTTTATTGCTTACTCCGTTCCACCCATGCGACTTGCAGAGACCGGATATGGAGAACTGGCCTTTGCAATTGCACTGGGTACACTTTTTCCTGCTTTGGCGTTCCTGCTCCAATACGGGGAGTTCCACCGGCTGCTGACATTTGCAACGTTCCCACTCACATTGCTTGCCTTGACATACCTACTGGTGAATGATTTTCCGTCCTTCGCAACAGATTTGAAGTATGAACGGCATACTTTACTGACCCGGTTGACATGGCAACATGCCATTCCCATACATCATGTGTTGATTTTGGTTTCATTTCTATTCTTAGCGACCGCACCATTCCTGGGTTTTCCATGGGGATTAGTCTGGCCAGTTTTCCTGGTTCTGCCTTTCGCAGCGTTGCAGATTTTCTGGCTCCAGCGTATTGCTTTGGGTGGTCCAACGGTGTGGAGGTTTCTGACGGGTCTCTCGATCGCTACTTTTGGCCTGACGGCTTATTTATTGGGATTTACCTTTTGGATCAGATAAATGGAAGAAGGTTTCCACCTGCCATTAAAATGTTAACGATATAATTGAGACGACAATTTATTTGGGAGAATTCTGATGACGACCGCGCTTGTGATTGATGATAATAAACAGACCACCGAAGCATTGATGCAGATGTTAAAGATCTGGGACATTTCTGCGCGCCCAGCCTACGGTCCAAGCGCGGGGATGAAAATCCTTAGTGAAGTAACACCCAATATTGTTTTTCTAGACATTAATATGCCTGGGGCGAATGGTTTTGAAGTTCTGGCTTACCTGCGCCGTGAACCGCGGTTGGTCGGTGTACCGGTTATCATTGTTACATCAGATGACCAGCCTGAGACAACCCAACGAGCGATCGCGGGGGGAGCGAGTGCGGTTGTGCTCAAACCAGTCATGGTTACAATACTTGAAGGCGCTTTGAAAAAAGCCGGAATATTGTAGAATTACATATTTGAGTTTTGTCAGATAATGCAGCAGTGGACTAGCCAACAGTTGCATTATTATTTATAATACAGATAATAATTGTCAATTAATATCCTTTGTGAAATAGGAAGGAGGCAGCAATGCCGATAGAACCAGGAAAAAAAGCCCCAGATTTTTCCCTGCCAGACGAAAACAATCTGATCCGACGTCTTTCAGATTTCCGCGGACGACCAATTGTGTTGTATTTTTATCCCAAAGACGATACTCCGGGATGTACGACCGAGGCATGCGGCTTTCGTGATGACTATAGTGCATATATAAAGGCTGACCTTGTTGTGTTAGGAGTCAGCCCGGATTCACCTCAATCGCATGCCAAATTTAAGGAAAAATATTCCCTACCTTTTCCCCTCCTAGCTGATGACGGTCACAAAATATGTGACGAGTATGGTGTATGGGGTCCAAAGAAATTCATGGGGCGCGGATATGAAGGTGTATTGCGAACTACTTTTCTAATCGATTCAAATGGTCGGATCGCGAAAGTTTTTGAAAACGTGCGACCAGCCGAGCACAGTGCCGAGGTGCTGGAAGCGGTGAAGAAGCTTTAGAAAGGCAAAATGGTCTAAAAACGACCATCGGTTTGTATAAAGGCATTTCCAATAATTCATTTTACGAATATAGTGCTTAGCTTGTCTGAAAAAGAGACATGCCAGGCAGGGGATTGGCGAAGAGCGTCAGCCAATGGGGCATTTGATTCAACCAGAATTGTCTGAATATCTTGATCGTTCAGCTTACTTTCCCAGCCGGGTTCGGCGTTGTAAATACTCATATAATCGAAGATAAATGCATCTCCATAAACATCTGCACGACCGTCAATGTACACTCGAACCTGAGGGAACAAGCGCCAGATGAGATAACCACCCCAATTGTAAGAATTGAAAAGGTTGCCTGTAGGTGGATTATTTTGCAACCAATCCACAGCGGTTTTAGGGAAATTTTCAAGCTCTGTGCGGGGTTGGTCTTGAACAACCTGGATAAAACGCAGACAGGTGATCAAAAAAATACCGGCGAGTAGAATGGGAATCATTAACCGATATAATCTGCCCGGTGCGGCGACTGTCGAATGAATATTTATCAACGAACCAATCTGGTCAGACAATACCGGGATGGCTGCAAGGGCGAAGAAGGGGATGTTTCGCATTGAGATTAATGCAGCATATCCAAACCCAACGGTCAGCAGAATATTGGTCGCGGAAATGGACTTTTTACTGACCATGCCAAAGCCGATCAGGGCCAGGATAAGCCAGGCAAGTGGCTGCCACATCAGCTGGTGAAAATCAGGTGAAAACCATTCCTGGATGAACTGCTGCATAGACGAACTCGTCAAGGTTTGGAATGGATAGATAATGATAAGTACGCCATTAGGATTTACCAGGGTTACCAGAATGGAAACGCCCAAAGTTATACACAATGCGAGGATAGATTTGAGGTTCGGCGGAGGTAGATCTTGTTCTCTTTTTATAAACCCGGACAAAAGCAGATCTACCAATTCGCCGGTGATAAATATAACAATGAGAACAAGACCCAGGAAATAACCGGCATGCAGGTTGACCCAGACAAGCATAATTAATGGCAACGGGACAAGAAAATAAAGGTTGCTCTTGTTTTTATAGCGGTCGAGTAAAAGTAAGAACAGACTGGCTAAAAGGAGCGAAATCATTTGCGGGCGCACACCCCATGTAGGCGCGGTTGAGACAGCGCCCAGGAGTAAAACGAACCCAGCGATATACGGCCGTGTTCCT
>JBEKCT010000017.1:0-35233 GCA_050014715.1 Anaerolineales bacterium
GGCGGTTTGGTTCATCACGTACGGTTTAAATACAGGAGCGGCAGGTTTCCTTTTCATGCCCCTATTGAATCACGGTTCTTTAAAAAAGTGAAGGGCTGTCCAGCACTTTTTGGACAGCCCCAGAGGTTTTCATCTTGTGGTCGCATACCTCCGGGGGAAGCGGAATTCTGTCATCTTGACACTTTCTTGAAGCCTTTTACCTCTATTTTGCCGAGTGCTTGACGAGTCAATACGTACAATGGCACGTTGACATTTTCTTGAAGCCATTGCTGTTGATTTTGTCGCACACTTGACATTTGCTGGATTAACTACCGTTAGTATGACTGGAACATTGATTCGTATCCTGGTGGTGGACGATGAGCGCTCCATCCGGCGTTTCCTAAGCGCTTCCTTGAGCGGACAATATACCGTGCTGGAAGCAGCCAGCGGGGAGGAAGCCCTGGCAATGGCCGTATCCGGCCGGCCGGATGTGATCATCCTGGACCTGGGACTGCCCGATATGGACGGGTTGGAAGTGACCCGGCGCCTGCGCGAGTGGACCCAGATCCCCATTATCGTTGTCTCCGTCCGTGACCAGGAGGAGCACAAGATTGCTGCACTGGATGCCGGAGCGGATGATTACCTGACCAAGCCTTTCGGCGTGGGTGAGTTGACCGCCAGAATGCGGGCTGCCCTGCGCCGGACAGCCCACACCGAATCGGAACCGGTCTTTCAGAAAGACGATCTGCTGGTTGACCTGGCCCGGAGGAATGTGGTTAAACAAGGCCAGGCCGTCAGCCTGACTCCCACCGAATACGACATCCTGCGCCTGCTGGTCCAGCATGCCGGAAAAGTACTGACCCATGAGCAGTTGATCCGTTCCATCTGGGGAAATGAAAGCGCCAAGGACGAGGAGGATTCGCATCTTCTGCGAGTCAACGTCAGCAACCTGCGCCGGAAGATCGAGACTGATCCATCCCGGCCGCGCTACATCGTGACCGAACCCGGTGTGGGCTACCGGTTAAAGACAAGTTAATCAGATTCTGAAATACTAAAATACGGAAAGATAGAATGAGCTTCTTCTCAATTGGAATTCTTATCGTCGTTGTCGTAATCGCTTTACGCATTTCTCCGCGCGAGAAGAAGGACCAGGCCCAGATTCATGGCGCCGGGCAGATCGCCATGCTGGCTGCCCTGGCCCTCTTCGGGGCAGATTTCTTTACTTCCTACTTTTATGGCACCGGCGAACTGATGAGCGTCCTGTGGCCATACGGTTTACAAAAATGGGGCTACATCGGGGCAGGCGTAATCGCTTTTGCCAATATCTGTTTTGGCATACTTTATATGTATTCACTGGCCCCCTTTAACGAAGGCGGCGGTTCCTATACTGCCTCCATGCGCTATCTGAAACCGACTCTCAGCCTGATGGTGGCAGTTACCCTCATCGAAGATTATGTTCTGACAATCGTGGTTTCAGCCCTTTCTGGTTCCGATCAACTTCTTTCCATCACAAATTCCTACAGTACCGCACCCTGGTACTGGCACTTTGTCATCGGGGCGGTCCTGGCTGCGGTAACCTGGTATCTCACCATTCGCGGCCGGGGTGAGTCAGCCTTTGTGAGCTTTGCCTTGTTGGCGGTCTTTTTTATGCTTACCATCGTGGACTGGGGGGGATTGATCGCAGCCGTTCATAACGGCGTGGCAGCCGCTCCTGCGATCGCTGCGACACAACCAGCCACCGTGGCGGATGCCCTCTACCATCTCCTGACAGGTTCTATGAAGGGCATGGTGGCATTGACCGGGTTGGAAGCCATGTCCAACGGCATCCAGTTCGTAATCAACGAAGACGTTCCGCTGGTTAAATGGGGTAAGCAACAACTACCCCGGCTAAATAAAATTTGGAGTTTTTACAGCGGGAAGACCGGTGTTGGCCGTTTCGTTCAAACCGCCTTTCTGTTTTATGGAGGGGCGACGACCATAGTCCTGACCGGCTTTGCGATCCACTTCAATGTCTTCGACGGAACCGCTGGCCGAACGTTGGTAGGAAACCTGGCCTGGATCGGTTTTGGGCAAATTCCCGGCGGGACTTTGCTCTACTGGGTCTATCAAAGCCTGGCGGTTGTTTTATTGGCCATCGCTTCGATGACAGCATTCCAGGATGCCCAGGCGACCGAATGGCGGGATGTGGCCATCGGGGAAATTCCCGAGGTCATTATTTACCGGGATAAACGCGGCACCTTTACACGCTCCGTGACGATCACCTTTGGGCTGGCTGTCATCATCATGTTACTGGTCAAAGGCAGGACGGATGTAGCGGCGCCCTTCTATGGCGTGGGGGTGTTCATACCGATCACGATCATGGGCCTGGCCATGCGCCAGCATATTCTTAGGACATTAAAAGGCTGGGTGCGCCGTTGGGGCGGGTATGCGGCTTTATTTGTAGCCATCCTGGCAGCTTCGGTCTGGGTCTTCCAGATCATCGGCAAGTGGGAAGAAGGCGGCTGGGTGCGGTTGATTTCCTTCAGCGTGTTGTTCATATCGGCGCACCTGGTTATCTTATCTCCGCTTGGTTACCGGGATCCGAAGCAAATCCACCGGATCGTGCGTGATAAAGCCAGGATCCGTGGCGCCATGGCTTCCATCGTCGAATGGCAGGCGCTAAAGATGCAGGAATACCGCTACAGCCTGCTGGTGGGGATAGCCCGTTTCTGGCAGTTCTTCGGGATCAACCGCCCGGTGCGTTACGATCCGCCAGCGATCGCCGGGGATTACAACGAAGCCCTGCATGTCGATCATCCGGACGCAAAATCGCTGTTAGAGCAGTATCTCGATCAAATGCCCACTACCCCCAAAGTAGGCGGCGCGCCACGCCAGACCGCCCCCGGCGATGAAGAAGGCAAGGAAGAATAACTTCCACCCATTCTCAATGAACCAAAAAGCTTGACGGAGTTTTTCGTCAAGTTTTTTTAGTTGCCAGTCGCAAGCAACCCAGATGAAATTTGACTATTTCTTGATATATCCAAGCACTTTTTTGTGGGGGTAATGAGCATTTTTAGTTCAAAATAGCAGAATGAGCCAGTTTCTTTCCACCGAAACGATTGTGATTGAATTGCTCCTGGTCGTGACCGTGGTTGCCTTGGCGGTCAGACGTTTTAACATTCCGTATACCGTGGCGCTGGTCGTTGTAGGACTTTTGCTTACATTACAATCCCCGGCAAAGATAAATCTGACCCCTGAATTGATTCTTGCACTTTTCGTCCCGCCCCTGGTTTTTGAAGCTGCATTTCACATCAATTTCCAGGATTTGCGTCGTAACCTGACCAGTATCTTAGTTTTTGCTATACCGGGTGTTATTCTGACGATGTTAATCGTTGGCGGGTTACTTACCCTCGCGACTAACCTCGGTCTGGTTTCAGCTATGGTTTTTGGCGCACTGATTGCTGCTACCGATCCGGTATCGGTTGTCGCCATTTTTCGCTCGCTCGCAGTTCCGAAACGTCTCTCTGTGTTGATCGAAGGGGAAAGTTTGTTCAACGATGGGACGGCCATTGTCCTCTTTAACTTGGCTCTGATCGTTGCTCTGACCGGACACTTCAACTTGCTGGCCAGCCTGGGCGATTTTCTACGCGTCTCGGTCGGCGGCGTGCTGATTGGCATTGTGCTCGGCTGGGTGATTTCCCTTTTGATTGCCAGGGTGGATGATTACCTGATTGAGACAACCTTGACGACCGTACTGGCTTTCGGCTCCTATCTTCTGGCCGAGCGCCTGCAATTCAGCGGTGTCTTGGCTGTGGTCGCTGCTGGCCTTATTAATGGCAATCTTGGGCCGCGTGGCATGAGCCCGACAACCCGCATCGTCCTGTTCAACTTTTGGGAATATGTCGCCTTCCTGGCGAACTCTCTAATATTTTTATTGCTCGGCTTGCAAGTCAACATACCAGCATTGCTTGCCTCCTGGTCGTCTGTCCTTTGGGCCATCCTGGCAGTCCTGGTGGCACGTGCCGTGGTTGTCTATGGTCTGGGATGGATTGTAAATAAATTTGCAGACTCCATCCCGAGGCGTTGGCAGCATGTTTTGAACTGGGGTGGATTGCGCGGTGCTATCGCCCTGGCACTTGTCCTGAGCTTGCCACCCAATTTCGTTGACCGTGACCAGTTCCGCCTGATGGCATTCGGAGTGGTCTTGTTCACCCTGCTGGTACAGAGTACCACGATGCGCTCATTGATTCATCGGTTGAAGATCATTACACGCGATCCGTCACAGGTTGAATATGAGAAGAGCCATGCTCGCCTGACATCCATGCGGGCGGCATTGAGTCATCTTGAACATCGCCATAAGGAAGGGCTAGTATCCACCCATGCTTGGGATATTCTACGGCCTGAATATGAGAACCAAGTTCTGGTTTATGGAGATAAAGCCCGCCAGACTATCCAGGCTACCCCGGGCCTCGAAGCGGAGGAACTCGACACTGCGCGTCGGGAAGGGCTGCGTGCCCAACGTAGCGCGTTGCTTGGTCTGTATCGGGATGGAGTCATTTCCCAGGAGGTTTTCAGTGAATTAGGTACGGAAATTGATATTCAACTTGGAAAAGAAGACCTTTCGTCGATGGTTGAGGCCAAAGAGGCAATCTCCAAGGATTGAGCTTATAAAGCTTACGGTGATATACGTGGGTTATGCTAATCCACGCGGATTTGATTGTTTCTTGATGCTTTTGACCGATTAATTGTGTCGAAGTTGACTGCGAATTATGTATATTTATTACTGGAAGAGAATGGAATTGATCCCGGAGGTTTCCTATGACTGACCTTTTGTACGTCGGACTGACCATTATTTTTCTGGCCGTATCCTGGGGCTTTATCATCACCTGCGAGCGGCTGATGCAGGAGAAGAAGAAATGAACATTCTATATCTCATCGTCGGCATCATCACATTGATTCTTTTCATCTACCTTGTGATTGCCCTACTGAAACCGGAGTGGTTCGAATGAATGCCTTCAGTTGGTTGCAACTCATCTTTTACATGGTTGCCCTGATCGCCCTGGCCAAACCGCTGGGCACGTTCATGGCCCGGGTGTACCAGGGTGAGCGTACCTTCCTGGATCCAGTCCTGCGGCCGGTGGAGAAATTGATCTATCGCCTGTGCGGCGTGCGCCCGGACGAAGAGATGAACTGGAAGGTATATGCCATCGCAGTGATGCTCCTGAATGTCCTGGGGCTACTGGTCGTGTATGCCCTGCAGCGTTTGCAGGGTTTCCTGCCGCTCAACCCGCAGGGCTTCGGCGCGGTCTCCCCGGATTCATCCTGGAACACCGCCGTGAGCTTTGCCACCAATACCAACTGGCAGGGCTACGGCGGCGAGACCACCATGAGCTACCTGACCCAGATGCTGGCGCTGACCACCCAGAACTTCGTCTCGGCCGCTACCGGCATGGCTGTCCTGATTGCCATGATTCGCGGAATTATGCGCCATACCGCCAATACCATCGGCAACTTTTGGGTCGATCTCACCCGTACCGTGCTCTACATTCTTCTTCCATTGGCCTTTGTCCTATCCCTGGTGCTCGTCTCCCAGGGCGTGGTGCAGACCTTCAGCCAGTATAAAACGGCGGACTTGCTGCAGCCCACCAGTTACCAGCAGGCCCAGACGGATGCCAGTGGCAACCCGGTCAAGGATGCCTCCGGCAACCCGGTCATGGTTAACGTGCAGCAGACCCAGCAGGTGCTGGCAGTCGGCCCGGCGGCTTCGCAGATCGCCATCAAGCAACTCGGCACCAACGGCGGCGGCTTCTTCAACGCCAACTCAGCCCATCCGTTCGAAAATTCGACGCCGCTCTCAAATTTCCTGGAAACGCTCTCCATCCTGCTCATCCCGGCCGCGCTTTGTTATACTTTCGGCAAAATGGTCGGTGACACGCGCCAGGGTTGGGCCATCCTGGCCGCCATGACGATTATTTTCGTGGTGCTTTTGGCTGGGACGGTCTGGGCCGAACAGACCGGCAACCCGGCCATTGCCTCGCTAGGCGTGGATATCAAGCAGTCCAATATCAACCCGGGCGGCAACTTGGAAGGCAAGGATGAACGCTTTGGTGTGGCGGAATCGGCCTTATGGGACACGACCACCACCGCTGCCTCCAACGGTTCGGTCAACTCCATGCTCGACTCGAACATGCCGCTGGGCGGGATGATTCCTTTGTGGGAGTTGCACTTGGGTGAGGTGCTCTACGGCGGGGTTGGTTCCGGGCTGTATGGCATGCTGGCGTTCGTCATTGTGGCAGTCTTCGTGGCTGGGTTGATGGTTGGGCGCACCCCCGAATACCTGGGTAAGAAGATCGAGGCCTACGAGATGAAGATGGCTTCGCTGATCCTTTTGATTCCAGTCTTCACTGCCCTGGTCGGCACCGCCATCGGTGTCATGACCGCCGCGGGGCAGGCGGGCGTATTGAACCCCGGCCCGCACGGCTTCACGGAGATCCTGTATGCCTTTTCGTCTGCTACTGCCAATAACGGCAGCGCCTTTGCCGGGCTGAGCGTCAACACTCCCTTCTATAACACTGCCCTGGGCGTCACCATGTTCTTTGCCCGCTACTGGCTGGCCATCCCGGCCCTGGCAATCGGCGGTTCGTTGGCGCTCAAGAAAAAGGTCCCGGTGGCTGGCGCAGGCACGCTGGCTACCCATACCCCGCTGTTTATTTTCTGGTTGATCGCGGTTGTCATCATCGTCGGGGCCTTGGGCTTCCTGCCCGCCCTGGCGCTGGGACCGATCGTCGAACATTTAATGATTTTTCATTAGGCAAGGAAGCCATTAATGAACACTCAACTAAAAAAACGATCCACGTTTCGGCGTGACCTGTACCAGCGCGCGATCCTGGATTCTTTCGTCAAGCTTGACCCGCGTCGCATGCTGCGCAACCCGGTCATGTTCGTGGTGGAAGTGGGCAGCCTGCTCACCACGGTACTATGGATCCAGGCGCTCTTTGGCTGGGGCGAAGCCCCGGCCGGTTTCATTGGCGGGGTGGCCCTGTGGCTGTGGTTCACGGTATTGTTCGCCAACTTCTCCGAGGCCGTCGCCGAGGGGCGCGGCAAGGCCCAGGCCGAGGCATTGCGCAAGACCCGCCAGACCACCCAGGCCAAGAAATTGCCCCGCCAGGATCGCCAGGCCAAATACGAACTGGTTGCTTCGGCGACCTTGCATAAAGGCGATATCTTCCTGGTGGAAACGAACGACATCCTGCCCGTGGATGGCGAGATCATCGAAGGCATTGCGTCGGTGGATGAGAGCGCCGTCACCGGCGAGAGCGCCCCGGTGATCCGCGAATCTGGCGGAGACCGTAGCGCCGTCACCGGAGGGACACGCCTGCTCTCCGACTGGCTCATCGTGCGTGTAACCGCTGACCCTGGTGAAGGCTTCCTCGACCGCATGATCAGCCTGGTGGAAGGCGCCAAGCGCCAGAAGACCCCCAACGAGATTGCCTTGGATATCCTGCTGGCTGGCTTCACACTCATCTTCCTGATCGTCTGCGCCACCCTGCTGCCTTACTCGATCTACAGCGTCCAGACATCCGGTCACGGCGCGCCCATCACCATCACTGTACTGGTAGCCCTGCTGGTCTGCCTCATCCCCACCACCATCGGTGGGCTGCTCTCCGCCATCGGTATTGCCGGCATGGACCGCATGATCCAGCGCAATGTGATTGCCATGTCGGGCCGGGCGGTCGAAGCCGCCGGGGATGTGGATGTGCTGCTGCTCGACAAGACTGGCACGATCACCCTGGGCAACCGCCAGGCTGTTGAGCTCATCCCGGTCAAGGGTGTGCCCGCCCGGGATCTGGCCGAGGCCGCCCAGCTGGCTTCCTTCTCCGATGAGACTCCCGAGGGCCGCTCGATCGTCGTGCTGGCCAAGGAAAAGTACGGGCTGCGCGGCCAGACCATCGGTCCGAGTGAAGCCGCTCCTCAGGGCATGCACTTTATCCCTTTCAGTGCCCAGACGCGCATGTCGGGGGTGGATTTCGATGGGATATCCATCCGCAAGGGTGCCCCCGACTCGATGTATTCCCTGCTTCAGGGTAACGGACAGCCGGTTCCAGAGGATCTTAAAGCCACCGTCGAGCGGATTGCCCGCGCCGGTGGCACGCCCCTGGTGGTGGTGCGCAATAAGGAACCCCTGGGCGTGATCCACCTGAAAGATATTGTCAAGGGTGGCATCAAGGAACGCTTTGCCCAGTTGCGCAAGATGGGCATCAAGACGGTCATGATCACCGGCGACAACCCGCTGACAGCTGCTGCCATCGCCGCCGAAGCCGGGGTGGATGACTTCCTGGCCCAGGCCACTCCCGAAGCCAAGCTCAAGTTGATCCGGGATTCCCAGGCCGGCGGCCGGCTGGTGGCCATGACCGGTGACGGCACCAATGACGCCCCGGCCCTGGCCCAGGCTGATGTGGCTGTGGCGATGAATACCGGCACCCAGCCCGCCCGGGAGGCCGCCAACATGGTCGACCTGGACAGCAACCCCACCAAGCTGATCGAGATCGTGGAGATTGGAAAACAGTTATTAATGACGCGTGGCGCCCTGACTACCTTCAGCATTGCCAACGATGTTTCCAAGTATTTTGCCATCATCCCGGCCGCCTTCGCCATCACCTATCCCTCCTTGGGCGTGTTGAATATCATGCACCTGGCCACGCCGCAAAGCGCCATCCTCTCAGCGGTTATCTTCAATGCCTTGATCATAATCGCCCTGATCCCCCTGGCGCTCAGGGGCGTACCATACCGGGCGGTTGGGGCAGCCAGGCTGTTGCGGGATAACCTGGTTATCTATGGTGTCGGCGGTTTGATTGCCCCCTTCATCGGTATCAAGCTGATTGACATGTTGCTGGTGGCATTACACCTTGTTTGATCGTCAGTTGGAGGCTTTTTATGAATTCAAACCGTCTTTTATTTAGATTTAATTACCTTACAAGCAGCCTGCTGGCGGTCATCACGGTGGCGGTAACCACCATTCCCCTGTTCATTATAGGGCGCAACACGCTTGGCGAAGCCGTCATCGCTTTGTTGTACCTGGTGCCGGTCGCTTGGAGCGCCAACCGTTGGGGTCAGCTGCCCGGGCTCAGCGCTGCACTCACGGCTGCCCTGGCTTTCGACTTCCTTTTTATCCCGCCCTTCTTTAGTTTTTCGGTGGAACGACTGGAAGGCTGGCTGGTGCTGGTCATTTTCATGGGAGTCGCCATTTGGGTGGTGGAACGCATCCAGACCAGCCTGACCAAGGCCCGTGAAGCAGTTTTCATGTACGAAATGAGCGCCGCCCTGTGTGGTCAGCGCACACCCGAAGCGGTTGCCTATACCGTGGCCAAACAGATCCAGCAGTTGTATCAAGCCATGCTCGTCAATGTGATTTACAACCCTGAAAAGCAAACGCCGGCCATTGTCGTCAGCGAACCGAATGGTGCCACAGCTAAAGGCCGGCCCGACCGCGACCTGCCCATCGTAAATTCCTGGGGTCTGGTCGGAGAAATACAGATCTGGCGCGGGATTTATTCAGAACTGCCGCCGGAGAACAGCCACCTCTTCCAAAACTTCACATTGCAGACTGCTCGCGCCTTCGAACGCACCTCCCAGTTCGCCGCCGAAACGCGTCTTCCGGGCACACTGGACCAGTCGAATGCCAATAAATAGTTCAAACAATTTGTTCCTTCGTGTACTTTGCCTGCACTGCCTGCGCCAGTACCGCAGGTACAGGTGGCCGCAGGCACACGTGTGTCCTTTGTGTTAAGAAATCTTTTTTTCAACTTTGTCAATATGGAAGGTAAAAAATGCGTTCACAAATTCGACCGGCCCTGATGGCCCTGCTCATCTTTACGGTTCTGACCGGCCTGCTCTACCCCCTGGTCGTGACCGGCATCGCCCAACTGGCTTTTCCTCATCAAGCCAATGGCAGCCTGATCGTCGTAAATGGGAAGACCGTCGGTTCGACACTGATCGGCCAGCAATTTACCGACCCAAAGTATTTCTGGGGACGTCTCTCGGCCACCGGGCCTTATCCCTATGACGCTGCCTCCTCCTCCGGTTCCAACCTTGGCCCGTCCAACCCGGCGCTCCTGGACGAAGTAAAGGCCCGGATTGCCGCACTCAAAGCTGCCGATCCCGGAAACACACAGCCCATCCCAGTCGATTTGGTCACTTCTTCCGGCTCAGGCCTGGACCCCGATATCAGCGTTGCAGCCGCCCTCTACCAGCTCCCACGCGTTGCCCGTCTGCGCGGACTGAGCGAATCAGCCGTCCGCACTCTGGTAGACCAGTACACGCAGGGACGTACACTTGGATTTCTCGGCGAGCCACGTGTAAATGTCCTCCAACTCAACCTGGCACTGGATGCGTTAAGACATTAGTTAAACTGGAGGGCAGGCATTTAGCCCGCCTTCTGAACAGAATTCATATTTTTTTTGCACATGCTAAGATACCCTCAAACCTCTCCTCCAGGCTATGGCTTTTCCAGCCAGAGTACTTGATATGGTTCCAATGCAATTTTGCCTGCAAACTGCTTCTGTGCAGTAACATTTTGCAGGCATAGCATCTGCCGGCTGCTGGTGGGGGAGCTGCGCAGCACAACAAAAACCTCCCGTCCCATATCCAGAATATTTTGCCCTCCCTGCGGGTTGAAAGCGTCGGATTTCGCGCGTTGCTCAAGCAGACGCTGAAATTGCGCAAAGATTAGGGATCTGAGGGAATTTCGATTGGCAAGTTCAGCTTCTAATTTTGCCATCTCCAGTTTTTCACGGTTGATCGAACGGTTGTTGTGGCTGGTTTCTACACCCTCGGTCCAATTGCGTGAGCCAAACATACTATGGAAGTAAATACCCGGTAAACCTTGCAGGCAGAGCATGCAGGCATATGCCGCCATGAAACGGTTGATTTGCATGGCAATTGGCTCCTGCTCATATGGGCTGGAGAGTGCGTCGAAATAATTAATATTCAATTCATAAGGACTTTGCGTTCCGCCGGGGTTTTGTTGGTAGGATATCAAGCCGCCATGCGCCAGTGTTTGCTCCACCAATGCCTGGGTGGCAGCCGGGTTCAAAATTCCCTGGGCAGGATTCAACCCAATGCCGTCGTGTGAAGCCAGGAAATTGAAGAAAGTGGTTTGACCGGATGGCAGCTCAAGTCCCCTTACCCACTCCGAGAGAGTGGACGCATCGCCTGTCCGAAAAGTGTGCAGCACAAGCGGCGGAAGCGCAAAGTTGTAGACCAGTTGCGCTTCGTTCATCCCATTGCCAAAATAAGAGATGTTGTCGGAATGCGGGAAGTTGGTCTCTGTAATGAGACGCACATGTGGAGCCACCTCATCCAGCACAGCCCGCAGTAGACGGATGATGGCATGTGTTTGCGGCAAGTGGATACATGGGCTGCCAATTTCCTTCCAGAGATAGGCAATCGCGTCGAGACGGATGTATTGCGCACCGCGTTTTGCATACATCAGCAGGATATCAAGAATTTCAAGGAGCACTAGCGGGTTATGGTAATCCAGGTCGACCTGGTCGGAGCTGAAAGTTGTCCAAACACGGCGATTACCGGAGGCGGTTGGGAATTCTGTCAATAAAGGCAACATGCGCGGCCTGACAACCCGGGATAAATCGTGCTCGCCTTCCACGGTCAGGAAGTAATCGCGATAGGGATTTGCGTCCCGCAAAAAGTCTTGAAACCACTTTCCTTGTACAGAAGCATGGTTGATAACTCCGTCGAACATCAGCCGGAAGCAAGAGCCCAACCGTTCCACATCGCCCCAATCGCCTAATTCAGGATCCACGCTGCGGTAATCCATGACCGAAAATCCATCATCCGAAGACGAGGGATAGAATGGCAGGATATGTATCCCACTAACCACGCCACGGAGATGGGTTTCGCAAAATTCCGCCAGGGTTTTCAAATGCAGCCGGCCCATCGAGCGTACCTGGTCGCCGTACGTGATCAGGATCGAGTCAGCCTCCGATAAAGCAGTAACTGGGGGAGTTGGGATTTGCCCCCGATAGTGCCCAACCAGAGCATGCAATCGAGTGGCTGTCCGGGCAGCAGCTTCAGCATCATATAAGATGTTTAGTTGTGTGGTATAAAAAGATTGCAGCATGGTTTTCATTGTACTATACTCAATGTAGGGGAACATTTGATCAAACTAGGAGTGAACTATGACATCCTCACGCCGCATTGGATTTATCTCTACTCGTTTTGCCGGCACCGATGGCGTTTCACTCGAAACCGCCAAATGGGCAGACGTCTTGGAACGCATTGGCCACACCTGCTTTTATTTTTCCGGTCAATGTGACCGCCCGGATGACAAATGTTACCGGGTCCCCGAGGCCTTCTATCGTCATCCCTCCATAGATGCCATAAACCAAACTGTTTATCCCGGCTCATGGGATTCTATGCAGACGGGCCGCCAGGTACATCCCGAGATCGAACAAGAACATCAGGATTTTTTCTCGGTCCACATCCGTCCTGAGAAGGTTACAAAGCAGATCCAGGAATTTAAGGAGTATTTCAAAAAGCACCTTTACACATTTGCTCATAAGTTCCGTCTCGAAGCGCTCATCATCGAAAATGCCCTCACCATTCCCATAAACCTGCCACTAGGATTGGCATTGACCGAGTTCATAGCTGAGACGGGCTATCCGGTTATTGCCCACCATCACGATTTCTACTGGGAACGTCAGCGCTTTATTAATAACTCGGTTCAAGATTATTTGTCCGCAGCATTTCCGCCCAACCTGCCATCCATCCGGCATGTGGTGCTCAATTCGGTACAAGCCCAACAACTCGCTTCACGGATTGGCATCGCTGCAATGATTATTCCAAACGTCATGGATTTTGATTCAACGCCGCCTCCTTTGGACGAATACGCACGCTCGGCCCGCGTGGACCTGGGTCTGGCTCCCGGGGAATATTTAATCCTACAACCCACCAGGATCATCCAGCGAAAGGGCATCGAGCATGCCATAGAGTTAACCCGCCGGCTTGGCCTGCCCGCCAGGTTGGTCATCTCGCATGCCGCCGGAGACGAAGGCAGCGACTACGAAAAACGCATCCGTGAATTTGCTGCCCTTCTGAATGTCACCATCAATTTTGAATCGGCAATTGTCGGCACTGCACGCGGTGTCACGCCTGAGGGCAGGAAAATCTATGCGCTTGGTGATGTCTATCCACAGGCTGATCTGGTCACCTATCCATCTTCCATCGAAGGCTTTGGCAATGGCTTCCTGGAAGCCGTCTACTATAAACGCCCCCTGGTGGTTAACAACTATTCCATCTATGAAGCGGATATCAAGCCCAAAGGTTTCGAGGTGATTGAGTTCGACGGCTTTATCAGTGATGCGACGCTGGCACATGCCCGTCACCTGCTCACTCATCCCAAGGAGGCCGCACTTTACACCGAGAAGAACTACGAGCTGGCGCGTCGTTATTTCTCTTTCACCATGCTGGAGCGACGTCTGCGTCTTTTATTGGCAGATTGTTTTGGAGAAGTAGTATGAAGATTGCATTACTGCATTACTCATCCCCGCCCATCGTGGGGGGTGTAGAAAGCGTATTGGCACATCACGCCCGCCTGATGGCGAAAGCCGGCCATGCAGTAAGCATCCTGGCGGGTCGTGGGAAAACTTTTGATGCAAATATCCCTGTGAGCATCCTGCCCCATTTGGATTCGCGCAACGCAGAAGTGCTGGCAGCCAAAGCCGCGCTCGACTCGGGCAAATACACGCCTGCTTTTGATGGTTTGCGGGATCAAATCCAGCAAGAATTGCTGGCCGAATTGCAGGGCTTTGATATTTTGATCGCCCACAATGTTGCCTCCCTGCATAAGAATCTGCCACTTACCGCGGCGATCCACGCGGCATATAGAACGCGCAGCTTTCCACACCTGATCCTGTGGCATCACGATCTGGCTTGGACGACGCCGCGCTACCGCCATGAAATGCATGATGGCTATCCCTGGGAATTGTTGCGCACGGATTGGGGCGGCGTTACGCATGTGGTCATCTCTGAATTGCGGCGCCAGGAACTTGGCAAACTTCTCGGCATCGGCCCGGCTTCCATTCGTGTTATCCCCAATGGTGTGGATGTCAACACATTTTTCAAGCTCGAAACGCAGACCATCCGGTTGGTGGAACAGTTGAGATTGCTCGAAGCCAATCCGCTCTTTCTTTTACCCGTGCGCCTGACGCCGCGTAAAAATATTGAATTGGCTTTGCGCGTCCTGGCCGAATTGCGGAATGAGTTTCCACAAGCCATGTTACTGGTCACCGGGCCTGAGGGGTCACATAACCCGGCCAACGCAGCCTACCGGAAGAAATTATTGGCCCTGCGCGATGAATTGTGCCTGCAAGGCGCAGCCCATTTCCTGGCGGACTTGACTTCCGAATTCATGCCGGATGCGGTCATTGCCGATTGTTTTCGCCTGGCCGATGCGTTGCTGTTTCCCAGCCGCGAAGAAGGGTTCGGGATTCCAATCATCGAAGCCGCCTTTAGTTCCATGCCGGTTTTCTGCGCCGGCATCCCGGTTTTGCGCGAGCTGGGCGGGGCGGATATCAGTTATTTTGATCCGGATGATAAACCGGTCAGCATTGCCAGGCAAATCTCAGCCAGGCTGCAGAGCGAGGCCACCTCACGCTGGTCGCGTCGGGCCAAACATGCTTATTCCTGGGATTCGATCTATGCTTTGCATATCAGCCCGTTGATCCAGGAGGTTGGTATATGAAAGCGTCATTACGAAATATAAAGACCGTCCTTGTTCCTATTGGCGCAGGTACTGATGGGCAAACCGCATTGGCAATCGCGCAAACCATTGCCAGGGAGGTCATTCTGGTCGGGGTCGTGCCCATCCGCAAGCATGAATCCATCAGCGCCGGAGCGCTAACCGCCCGGCAAGTGCGTAAGCGTCTGCTTTCTCTGAGCGGTCCATCCATCCGTTTTAAATCCACGGTGATCGTATCAGAAACTCCCTGGAAAGATCTTCAGAGCATCATTTCACAAGAAAAGCCCGACCTGTTTATGGTCGAGTGGGAAAACGGGCAAGCCGCATGTGGCATTGCCATCTCGGATGTTCTTTCAAATTCATTTTGTAATATTGCCATCGTGCGTGGTTCAACTCCCGTCAAATTGGACCGAGCTTTAATCGCAGTACGCGGCGGGCCGTATGCCGAACTGGCATTCCAGATGGGTCTGGGATTACATTCCGCCAAACTGGATGTTCTGCACCTTGCGCTGGTGGGCGCGATGAACGACGCGCCCTTTAAAGGTTTGAAACATATCTTGCGCCACATTCCTGAAGCCAATCTTCGTTCCATCACCACCGAAGATGCCGCCCGTACCATCTTTGAGGAATCACAACATTACGATATTGTAATCCTAGGCGTTACTGCGAGCAAAAGCATGGGAGGGGCATCTGTTGGCCCGGTAGCCGAACGGCTTTTGCGGGGATCACCCTCCACGGTTATGGTCGTAAAAACCTGCTGGCCCAGTTCAGAATCAATCCTTGATGAAAGCTCTGGCGCACAGGCTATCTCCATTTTGGTGGATAAATGGTTTGCCGAGAACACTTTCCATGCCGACGAGTTCTCAGACCTGAAACAGCTTATGGTCCTTAAAGAGAAGCAAGGCTCGACCATCAGCCTGGCCCTGCCTGCATTGAACGAAGAGCAAACAGTTGGCAAGGTTATTTCAACCATCAAGAAGGCCTTGGTGGATGATGTGCCTCTTTTGGACGAAATTGTGTTGATCGATTCCGACTCGGCCGATCATACCCGTGAGATTGCCGGGCAGTTTGGCATTCCCATCTATATCCATCAACAAATATTACCTGAACTGGGAGCCCGGTCTGGAAAAGGCGAGGCGCTCTGGAAAAGCTTGCTGATTACCAAAGGTGACATCATCGCCTGGATCGACACGGACATCGTGAATATTCACCCGCGTTTTGTCTATGGAGTTGTTGGCCCGCTCCTTTTAAACCAAAACATACAATTTGTTAAAGGCTTTTATCGCCGTCCGCTCAGGGTGGGGAGCAAAGTGCAGGCAGGTGGTGGTGGGCGCGTTACCGAACTTACCGCACGCCCCTTGTTGAACCTCTTTTACCCCGAACTTTCTGGTGTCATCCAGCCTCTTTCGGGGGAATATGCGGGACGCCGCACCTCGCTCGAAAAAGTCATCTTCTTCTCCGGCTATGGCGTGGAAACAGGCTTATTGATCGATATCTTTGAAGGGTATGGTCTGCGCTCAATTGCGCAAGTGGATTTATTGGAACGCATCCATCACAACCAGGAATTGGAAGCGTTGGGCAAAATGTCCTTTGCCATAATCCAGACTGTACTCCGAAAGCTGGAAACCCGGTATGAGCGCTCCATCATCGAAGATGTCAACAAGACCATGAAATTGATCCGTAGTTCCAACGGTGGTTATTTCCTGGATGTAGAGTTGGTGGCCGAATTGGAACGGCCTCCAATGAACAGTATCCCGGCCTACCTCGAACGTCATCCAAAATGACAAAACTCTGTCTTGTTCGACATGGACAAACGGACTGGAATCTCCAGGGGCGCTACCAGGGACAGAGCGATGTTCCACTCAATCAGAATGGCCTTGCACAGGCGCATACCCTGGCCCGGCAGTTACAAGGCCAGACATTCACCGCCATTTACTCCAGCGACCTGAATCGGGCCAAGGAAACCGCGTTGATAATTGCTGATGCCATGCACTTGCCAGTTATTTTCGAGGCGCGCCTGCGTGAGATTAATCAGGGCGAATGGGAAGGTCAATTGGTGGATAAAATCCGGGCGCGTTATGAAAATCTTTGGCAAATGCGCAGCCTGGATCCTGCCGGCCTTCGCCCGCCCGGCGGGGAAACGGTTAGCGAGCTTGAGAAACGGATCCAAGCCGCCCTGGATGATATCGTCCATCTCCATCCTGGCCTATCCGTGTTGATTGTTTCGCATGGATTGGCACTGGCCACCGCTCTTTGTAAAGTACGTGGCATACCGATCGGACAGGCATATACCGTTATTCCGGAGAATGCCCAGCCGGTTTGGGTAGATTGGAAAGAAGAATGACTGCCTGCCAGCGCAGCCTAAGCGAATCCGCCGTCCACATACCGGATGATCGATCTACGAAGGGACGCACGCCCGGTTTCCTTGGCTAGCCAAACATTCCTGCGTTGCACCTCAGGAATGGTAATAGATGGATTAATACTATAGGGCCGGTTTTCAACCGGCCGCTTGAGCTGACGTTCCCGAATCGACATTATTCTTTCCCCCGTTTCTGGAATTGCCCTGTCCCTGTTTTATAGGGAAAAGGAGGGGCGCCTCTTCGGGTTGGCGGGCTACCCCTTGACATAACAGAACAAAAGTTCTAGCATGGTTGCATGCACATTTCCGTCTCTCCGTTATCTGTTTCCGCCAATCCGCCTGCGCTCACGATTCTCAATTTTCTTCATCCATCTTTTTCATCTTCTCTACCCGGCATTCGTTCCGCGAAGATATTACAAACAGTGACTTTAATTCCACCTGTCTCTTTCTCCTTTATCAAAATGTGCATTTCATTTGGGAAGTGCCCGCCTGCGCCACGGAAGGGTGAAGGGGATACTTAATAACGAATTCATAACCAATAATCAACAAACTCAATCCAAAATTCTCAATCAACCAATGAATCCGTAGTATATTTAGCCAATGTCCTCCGAACCCACCCGTCCAGATCCCGATCAACTGCTTGCCCAGATCCAGGCTGAAGAGCAGCAACAGCAGCGCGGTCATCTTAAGATTTTCCTGGGCTATGCCGCCGGGGTAGGCAAGACCTATGCCATGCTGGAAGCTGCCCACCAGCGAAAAAGGGAAGGCGTGGATGTAGTGGTGGGTTATGTCGAGACCCATAACCGTGCCGAGACCGAAGCACTGGTCAAAGGGTTGGAAATTATCCCACCTTGCCAGATCTCCTATCACAATATCCTTTTGACCGAGATGGATATTGATGCCATCCTAAAGCGCAACCCCCGGCTCGTGCTGGTGGATGAACTGGCGCATACCAACGTCCCCGGTTCTCGCCATGCCAAGCGTTACGCGGATGTGGAAGAATTGTTGGATGCCGGCATCGATGTGTATAGCACCATTAACATTCAGCATATCGAAAGTTTGAATGATGTGGTTGCCCAGATCACCGGCATGACCGTGCGGGAGACCGTCCCCGACAGCGTGATTGACGCTGTTACTGATATCGAATTAATTGACCTGCCTCCGGATGAGTTGATCAAGCGCCTCCAGGATGGCAAAGTGTATGTTCCAGATCAAGCCCAGCGTGCCATCGAGAAATTCTTCCGCAAAGGCAATCTCACCGCCCTGCGTGAGTTGACCATGCGTCGGGCCGCTGAACGGGTGGACGACCAGATGCGCGCCTATATGCGCACCAGCGCCATCTCTGGCCCCTGGCCTGCCAGTGAGCGCCTGTTGGTTTGCATCAGCCCGGGCGCGCTTGGTGAACGTCTCATCCGCACCGCCCGTCGCCTGGCTGACGAATTAAAAGCCGAATGGTTCGCGGTCTATGTGGAGACCCCCAACCAGTCCCGGATTTCCCAGGAACAGCTCGACCAGGTGGCCAAATCTCTGCGTCTGGCTGAGGAACTCGGCGCGCGCACACGTACCATCCTGGGAGAGTCCATCGCTGCCACCATACTGGCGTATGCCCACCGTCATAATGTCACCAAGATCATCGCCGGGAAACCGGTCTATTCCCGCTGGATTGAATTTCTGCGCGGTTCGACCGTCGATCGTCTCATCCGCATGAGCGGAAAGATTGATGTTTATGTCATTAGTAGCGAAGCCGAGCCGCAGAAGACCCGCAAACTTGTGGAAGGCTGGCGCCCACATCGTCCCCTCGGACGCTATATGCTGGGACTGCTATTGGTGGCTGCCGCCACGGGGCTGGGCGCCCTGGTCAACCCCTATATTCATCCTACCAACCTGATTGTCATCTTTCTGCTCTCGGTGGTACTGGCTGCCGTCTATCTCGGCAGGGGACCATCCATCATGGTCTCAATCCTGGGGGTCGTCGCTTTTGATTACTTCTTTGTTCCGCCGCGCCTGACATTGGCCGTGGCCGATACAGAATACCTGCTAACCTTTATTGGACTGCTGGCAGTCAGCCTGGTCATCAGCCAGTTAACTGCCATGGTGCGCGGGCAGGCCGAGGCGGTCCAGCGCCGCGAAGTGGAAACCGTGGAATTGTATGAGCTCGGCCGGGACCTGACCGTGGCCGCAGATCTGGATGCCGTTACCCAGGCCGCCATTTTTCACGTCGGCCAGACTTTCAGCCGGGAGGTAGCCGTTTTCCTGCCGGTCAATAATGATCTGGCAGTGTATGCGCTTAGCCCCGGGCTGGTCATCTCTGATAATGAAAAGGCCGTTGCAACCTGGGTTTTCGAACACGGCCAGGAGGCCGGTCGGGGGACCGAGACTCTCCCGGAAGCCTCCATGCGCTACCAGCCACTCAAGACAACCCGTGGCGTGGTGGGTGTATTGGGCGTCAAGACGATTGATCCATCCCGTCATTTAACCCGCGAACAGCACCGCACCCTGGATACCTTCGCCAACCAGATCGGCCTGGCTGTCGAACGAGCCAGTCTGGCCGAACAGGCCCGCCAGGCTGAAGTGTTGGAGATCACGGATAAGCTCCAGACAGCCCTGCTCAACTCCATTTCGCATGACCTGCGGACGCCACTGGTCTCCATTACTGGCGCGTTGAGCAGTCTGGCAGATGACCAGATTGTCCTGGACGCGTCTGCCCGGCGCAGCCTGATCGAGACCGCCGTTGAGGAAGCCGACCGTCTCAACCGGTTGGTAGGCAACCTGCTCGACATGACCCGCCTTGAATCAGGTGCTATGCGGTTCAAGAAGGAAGCCCTTGATATACAGGATGTGGTCGGCTCGACTCTGGAAGAGCTGGGCGGACGCCTCGGTAACCGTAAAATTGATATTGACATTCCCTCCGAACTCCCGCTGGTCCAGTTGGATTTCGTGCTGGTCGAACGGGTCCTGGTGAACGTCATCGATAATGCCCTTAAGTATTCCCCGACCGACACGCCCATTGAGATCAAGGCGCATGCCGCTGGCGCCTTCCTGGAAATCGAAGTTGCTGATCGTGGCACGGGCATCCCACCGGAAGATTTGACCCGCATTTTCGACAAATTCTACCGTGTCCAGCGCCCAGACAATGTCAGTGGCACCGGCCTGGGGCTATCTATCAGTAAAGGCATAATCCAGGCACAGGGCGGCTTTATCGCCGCCGAGAATCGCGATGGCGGGGGTACAATTATCACCATATCATTACCTTTGAAGTAGACCCAATGGCTGAAACCGATTTGCGCGTATTGGTGGTGGATGACGAGCGTTCGATCCGCCGATTTTTAAAAGCTTCCCTGGGCAGCCAGTTTGTTATTCTGGAGGCCACCAACGGGGAAGAGGCGCTGACCGCCGCTGCCACGGAACATCCCGACATCATTATCCTGGACCTGGGGCTGCCTGATATGGACGGCGTCGAGGTTACCCGGCGCCTACGGGAATGGACCCAGATTCCCATCATCATCATATCAGTGCGCGAACAGGAACGCGATAAAATTGCCGCACTGGATGCCGGCGCTGACGACTACCTGACCAAACCATTCGGCGTTGGGGAGTTGATGGCCCGCCTGCGGGTGGCCTTGCGGCGTTCTGCCCAGATCGACCTGGAACCGGTTTTTACAACCGGGAAACTGGTTATCGATTTGAACCAGCGCGAAGTCAGGCTGAATGAACAACTTCTTGCCCTGACCCCGACCGAATACGACCTGCTGCGCACACTGGCCAAACATGCCGGGA
Source organism: Anaerolineales bacterium (assembly GCA_050014715.1). Taxonomy (GTDB): domain Bacteria; phylum Chloroflexota; class Anaerolineae; order Anaerolineales; family Villigracilaceae; genus UBA877. The sequence goes on from JBEKCT010000017.1 coordinate 20,850, forward strand.
AGGTCCTTACCCACGGCCAGCTGCTGCGTTCCGTCTGGGGCACTGCCTACGAAAGCGAAACGCACATGCTTCAGGTGAATATCAGTAACCTGCGCCGGAAGATCGAACCTGACCCGTCCCGGCCAATTTATATTGTCACCGAGCCGGGGGTTGGATACCGTCTGAAAATCGTCTGAATTGATATAGAGTTGTGTGCATATAGTGGGGATGGGAGGCGTTTCTACCTGGTCTCATAACCAGATATTTATCCAGGCCACGAAAATTGCGTGGCTTTTTTGGCATTGAAGTGGGATGCCCATAAGGCCAGATTTCTTGACATATTCCTGGCATGCTTCGGCATAAGTGGGCCGGGTGAAAACTGGTGTCTCAATTCCATCCTGGTAACCAGGCCAAGGCCGGGTTGAATAACCTTGCGCTGATTTCATAACTGAAAAAGGGTAACCATGTTCTTCTCCAGTGCTTTTCTTATTGTGATCGTCTTCCTGGCTTTCAAAATTGCTCCCGTTGAAAAGAAAGAGCATGCCGCCATCCATGGCGTCGGGTAGATCGGTCTTCTGGCCGCCTTGGCATTGGTCGGTGTGGACTATTTCACATCCTATTTTTACGCCACCGGTGAAATGATGAGCGCCCTCCAGCCCTACAACCTGCAAAAATATGCCTTCATCGCAGCCGTGGTTATTTCGATTGCCAACGCCGCGTTTGGAATCCTGTATATGTATCCTCTAGGCGTTTTTACCGAAGGAGGAGGTTCATATACTGCCTCGATGCGTTATCTTGCGCCAGGATTGAGCCTGGCCGTGGCGGTGGTATTGCTGCAGGACTACATCTTCACGATTGTTGTTTCCAGCCTGTCAGGCGTGGACCAGTTATTATCGTTCAGGAGTCTGTATAGTATTCCCTGGTACTACTACGTCGGTCTGGGCATCGCGCTGGTAACATTCACCTGGAATCTGACCATCCGCGGCCGGGGCAAGTCCGCCCGGGTGGTGTTTACGATGCTGGAGATTTTCATCTTCCTCACGATCGCGATGTCAATCGGCCTGTTCCTGGCCAAAGGGCAGGGAGTCGCTGCGCTTGCCTATACACAAACCGCGGCCACTCCTTCTGTATGGACGGCCATGTATCACATGCTGACCGCATCCATGAAAGGGTTGGTCGCCCTGAGCGGCCTGGAAGGCATGTCGAATGGCATCCAGTTTGTTGTCAATGAAGATTTTGCCCTGGTGAAATGGGGAAAGAAAGAGATTCCCCGGTGGAAAGGCCTTTGGGAATTCTATGGCGGCAAATCCGGTATCGGGCGCATGGTGCAGACCTCCTTCCTGTTCTACGGCGGGCTTAAGACTGCCTTCCTGACTTATTTCGCCATCCGCTTTAATGCTTTCGATGGGAAGGCCGGGCGTTCCCTAGTGGCAAACCTGTCGTTTATCGGTTTCAGCCAAATTCCGGGAGGCATCATCCTGTATTGAGCATATCAGATCCTGGCCGTCGGATTGTTGGCCGCCTCCATGACCGCCTTCCAGGACTTGCAGGCTACAGAATGGCGGGGTGTGGCGATCGGAGAGATCCCTGAGATTATCGTGTATCGGGATAAACACGGCACTTTCACCCGTTCGGTGACAATTGCTTTTGCCATCGTTATCATCATTACCTTCCTTACTCGCGGACAAACTACTCTTGGCAATCCCTATTATGGGATCGGTGTGTTCATGCCGATCATGATGATGGGCTTTGCCATCCGCCGCCATATCTTAAAAACATTTCCGAAAGGCACCAAAAGTTCCTGGGGCGCCTTCGGGGCCGGATTTACCCCGATTCTTTCAAGGGTCGTTTTTGTAGGTCAGATCGCCGCCAAGTGGACCGAAGGCGGCTGGGTGGTTTTAATCTCCTTCAGGATCCTGATCTTGACGGCCAACCTTGTTCTTATCTCGCCGGTTGGATACCGGGAACCCAAGTAGATCTACCGGATCGTGCGCCAAAAGGCGCGTGTTCAGCGTGCCATAGTTTCTATTGTGGAATGGCAGTCCCTGCATATACAGGAATATCGATACAATGTGATCGTATGGGTGGCGCGCTGTTTTGAATTGTTGGGTATCCGCCGTCCGCTGCGCTTCGAGCCGCCCACCCCGGCGGGGGACTATGATCATGCCTTGCATGTGGACCATCCCGAAGCCTCGTCCTTGCTCAAGCAGTACCTCGACGCCATACCATCGGAACCTAAATTAGGCGGCGCACCGGCGCACCAAAGGAGACTGCTCCGGGGATGGGCAAAGAAAAGTAGATTGAAACCCATCTACTATCCGAATATTATAGAAGACCCGCGATTTGAGGCTATTTGGCTTTACCACTCTCACTCAAATAGTGATTCCTCCTGATCTTTCGGATAGGCTCCAAATGGAACCGATGCCGAAACATGGATTGATTCTGCGCTGGTCTTATCAAGCAGATTGATTGGTAAAAAAAGGGATTTACCGGGCCGGGATTTGCCTTTTCTGGGCTGCATTGGCAGCCAAAACAGCGGCAGCCTGGCGGCGTCGCTCTGCATTTCGCATTCCCAGAATTACCAGCCAGTAAACCGTCAGGAACAGCACTGCCAGGCCGGTAACCTTGTAGAGGATTTGCATCGAAGGGAGGGCCGTATCGGTGCCGGAATAATAGCCGTGGAGGGTCACGCCGATATACCCAACCAGGCTGAGTACATGGATGGCCCGAAAAGTACCCCGGCCGATCCGGTTACGCAGGTAAAAGGTAATGGTGACCAACAGGATGATGTAGAAAGAGATTACTCCCACGCCCACCCAGAAGGGCCGGTACGGCGAAATGAACGGCACCAGGATTTGGGCCAGTGAATAAGGCATGTATAGATCGTGCATCAACACAATCACGTGGACGATCGTAAATCCCACAGAGAGTAAGGAAATGAATTCGTGGAAATCATATGTGAACAAACGGTCCAGCATGCCATCCAAGTATTTACTGGTGACCGCCAATCCCAGAATGGTGGAAAACCACAGGAGCAGGTAGGCGATGATACCGGAGGCGCGTGTCACGTACCACCAGATCTGGACGCTATCCAACGCGAATAAGAAACGTAAATAACTTCCCAGACTTTGTCCGGCCGGCGTCATGGCCAGGACAGCACCGATCAAAATTAGTCCAATGATGAAAAAAGTAACCAGGACACTGATCACAAACTGCCAGGTTGAAAAAGGCTTATCTTGAGTAGTTGGTTTCTGCACTGACATATGAATATTCCATGATTCCGTGGTTGCCCCAGATTTTCTTTGCCTGGTCGACTGCCAGGAAGTTGAATGGCAGGCCACTATGGCGGATAATTTCATCGGCTTCCTGCGGTCCGGCGATGAGCAGGGCCTTGGCGAATACTTCCGCCTCGTAGGCATGCTGAGCAATAACGGTGACACTGATCCAATCGGAAATTGCCGGTTCTCCTGTGCGAGGATCGATGATGTGGTGCCGGTTCTTTCCGGCTTGTTGCCAGACCCGTTTTGTTATGGTGGAAGTCGCAACGGCGCCCGGGTCCACTTTCAAGGTCGTCAGGGTATTTTCAGGCTGCAGGGGGTCTTCCAAAGCCACCGGCCACTGTTCCATGCCATCCGGCACGCCGACCAGGTACATATCGCCGCCGGCGTCCACCGCGCATGCCGTTGCGTATTTTGAAAGAATATTGGCGGCCTGTTCAGCGATCCAGCCTTTGGCGATCCCGCCAAGATCGAGCCCCATCCCGGGCGGTAACAGGATGGTTTGATCAGATTCGTCCATATCCATTTCACTTAAAGAAGGACGCTCATTCGCCAACAGAGTCTCCAATAATGAAGACGGAACCAGGCCACGCAACACATCCATGCTCCGGTCGTAGCCAATCCGCTTCAGGTCTGGAAGGATGGATGGGTCGAACAGGCCGCGAGTAAGGTGAAAAAAACGCCGGGTCAGTGCAACGACTGAGAAGAGATCCGGGGAGGCCTTGAACCATTTTCCGGATGACCGGTTGAGTGCGGACAATTCACTTTCTTCTGAAAAGCGCGTGAAACGGCTCTCGCCAGATTGGATGGTCTGGCTGGCTTGTTCGAAGCCGGCCCGAATCTGGTCAGCCTGCCCTTCAGCTCCCAGGAGGATATCAGTGTTCATGGCCCGCAAATGCAAAGTCTCCATAATCATGAACCGCGGGTCCTCAAAATAGGCAACCCCTGGCTTGGTTGCACCGGCTGGATGGGCTGGATGGGCTGGATATTGTTGGCCGGTGGATTGGTGGGGGCGGTGGTGGAGAAGAAGGTCAGACCGTTATTGGTGGTGGCTCCATATGCCTGGATGGGCGGAAGGCTTGGCAAGGCAATTGGTTGTGCCGATGAAGCTGACTGCAACTGGACCGGCTTGGGGGAGTGCGCCAGTATGACCCACCCGCCCAGAAAACTGAGCACGCTGGCAATGCCGATCCAATACCGCAGGAGTTTCCTGAATATTTTCATGGTAACCTCGCTATCCGCCAATGATGGAAATCTGGCCCTGGCTGTCGATCTGGATCAAGTCGTGGTTTTGCAAATAAAGTAGCAACTGCTGGATCATCTGCATTTCCTGCGAAGCCTGGGCCAACTGTTGGTTATCACTGCTCAGGGCAGCCTGGTATTGCTGGTCGCGTGCCTGGTATTGGGCGACCAAGCTTTGCAATTGGGCGATCTGTGCCTGGCTGGAAGCCGTGCTGGCAGAAACACTGGTAGGGGAGGCCGCGGCTGGAGAATTCGAGGCTGCCACACTATTGGGATTGGTGGCTGCATTCACGCCGACCACCAACATGGACAATGCCACGATTGCGGTAATGATAAATGCTGATAGGAAGGCAATAACTTGTTTACGCATACTTTTCTCTCCTGGTTATTTTGTGCCTGGAAAATTGTCGGGTAGTTTTTTTTTCGACGGTATCCACAATTTCGAAGAAGCTGTAAAGTTGGCTTAGTATATAGAATAAAGATGAACTTAAGATGAATTGTCAAATTACATTTTACAGGCCGGTTTCAAGAGGAATTTTCAATAATCCCTGGCTCATTCATCTATTGGTAATGTTTACGTGCTACAATTTCCATATAATATCTGTATCATTCAATAACCTGGGAATAGATACTACCTATCCTTCCCCAGCTTGCTAAATGAATACCAGAATCTTGATTTATAAGAGATTATGAAAAAAATGGAGAGCGGATGTGCGCATTTTGCTGGTTGAAGATAACCATCGCCTGAGCGAGTCGCTCCGGTTGATATTGCAGGATGACGGGTATGCCGTGGATACTGCCTACGATGGGTTCGAAGGAGAGGAAGCGGGCATGATTTCCGGTTACGATGTGATCATTCTGGATATCCTGCTGCCAGGAAAAAATGGCCTGGAAGTCTGCCGGGAATTGCGAAACCGGCGCATTACCACTCCAATCCTGATGCTGACTGCGCGAGATGCCCTGGAAGACCGCGTGGTTGGTCTCGATAGCGGCGCCGACGATTACCTGGTCAAGCCTTTCGAAATGGACGAGCTGCGGGCCCGCATCCGGGCCTTGTTGCGCCGGGAATCCTCCAGTAAAACCGGGGTTCTTTCCATTGGTGATCTGATACTGGATCCTGCCTCCCATACTGTCGAGCGCGGCGGCCAGGCCATTGATCTGACAGCCAAGGAATTTTCCATTCTTGAATACCTGATGCGCCATCCCAACCGCCTGATAACGCGTGAGATGGCCGAGGAGCATCTGTGGAATTACGACCATGTCATCGCTTCCAATGTGGTGGATGTATATATCCGCCGGTTGCGGCGAAAGATTGACGATCCATCCAAGGTCAAACTGCTCGAAACCGTGCGTGGGGCTGGTTATCGCATCCGCTTTCCGGAGAAGCGATGAGCGCAAAAAAGCGCTTGGCACTGCCTGTCAGGATCGCCTCTTTCTTTCACAGTATCCGCTTCCGGCTGGTGTTGTGGTTTTCCGTCATTCTTGCGCTGGTTCTGTTCGTTTTCAGCGCTTTCATATACATCAACCAGAGGCGAGACATCCTCGGCGATTCGGAATTCCGACTGGAAAACAAGATGGCTGCTCTGGCAGTCACCCTGACCATTACACCGAATGGGATCCTGGTTCCTCCGGGGGTTTTGCAAGACACGGATGTGTTCGTTCTGGCGGATCCGAACGGGCAAGTGCTTGCCAGCCATGGTCCTTTGCCTGCCCAGGACGACCTGGTCCTAGCGGCACGAGCACGCCAGGAATATGAAAATAGAATTGCACCTGCCAGAATCACTTCCTGGACGCAAGGGGCCGGAACTCTCCATACCAATTACATTTTTGTCACCATTCCCATACAGACTGGTCCAGGGCAGAGCGGGTTGGTTGTTTTGGGCACTCCTGCCGATCCATACGGCTTGGTTTCCCGGCTTGAGTTGACCTTGCTTGCCGGCAGTCTGGCAACCCTTTTAATTGCATTGATCGGCGGCTACTGGTTAGCCGACCGGGCCATGCGTCCCGTTCATACCATCACGCAAGCCGCCCGTACCATTGGTGAAACCGACCTTAGCCGGCGGCTGAATATGAAAAGCAAGGATGAACTGGGCGAACTGGCTGGTACATTTGACGGCATGCTTGCGCGTTTGCAAGCTGCCTTCGAACGCCAGCGCCAGTTTGTCGCGGATGCCAGCCACGAATTGCGGACCCCCCTGACCATTGTTAACCTGGAAACAAGCAGAACTCTGGCCTCTCCGCACAAACCGGAGGAATACCGGCATGCCCTGGCAACCATCCGAAGCGAGAATGATTTCATGACTTCCCTGGTAAATGACCTGCTGACCCTGGCGCGCATGGATGCCGGCCAGGCTACCATGGAGAATCTACCAGTGGATTTAAGTGATGTTGCAATCGATACCATCGAACGGCTTTCCCCATTAGCTGCCCGCAACAGTGTCCGGCTGGAAGCTAGTGATTTGCCAGTAGCGCGTATCCTGGGTGACCGCCAACGCCTGGTCCAGATGGTCAGCAACCTGGTTGACAATGCCATCAAGTACGCCGCCGGGCCGGATAAAAAAATATCTATTGAAACGGGCACGACCGTCAATTCTGCCTGGGTGTGTGTATCGGATAACGGTCCGGGAATTTCTCCTGAGCACCTGCCGCACTTGTTTGACCGTTTTTACCGGATAGACCAGGCTCGTACACGTGGGTTGAATGATGCAAATGGTTCCAAGCCTCCCGCCGGTAGTGGGTTGGGGCTTTCGATCGTCCAGTGGATTGTCCAATCACATGGTGGGGAAATCAAGGTTGAGAGCCAGGTCGGTGTTGGTACCACCTTCGTGGCTTCCTTCAAGGCGGTTTGAACCGTTCGCATTATTATCATCCCAATTTTATTTTATAGTAGCGACATACGAAGGTTTAATTAGACGAAGTTCGCCCTAGCTGTGATGCCCATAAGTGCTTATCTCGGAAGGATGAGGACACATATTCTCTTTGACAAATTTAATCTTGAGTTCATCGGAATTTCATCTTGCAGTCCTAAAATGGGAGCATAAGTATGCGTCTTATTGCAGGTTAAGTTCATGGAGGTACGTATGACTAAAAATCGTATTTTATATCTCGCTTTGGTGATTTTGCTGGCCGGTGTTGCTGCCCTCTCCGGCGCAGCTGCAGGGGGGGCCGTGGTTTATCAGGTCATGAACCGGGTCGAGACTGCCAGGTTGGCCTCGGCCGTGTCAGTGACGGAATCGCTGCCTGCCAGCAGTACAAGCACAAGCAAGAGCCAAAGCCAGGGTACTTCACTGATGGTAGATACCACCCAGATCGACACCACCATCACCCAGGCGGTTCAGAAAGTCGGACCGTCGGTTGTCACAGTTACCGGCGCAATCCCGGGACAGATGACCTTTCAAGGAATGTCCCCCAGCAGCACGGTCAGCGGAAGCGGTGTGTTTATTTCCAGCCAGGGTTATATCCTGACCAATAACCACGTTATTGCAGATACCCAGGGAGATCTTACCATTGTCCTGTCGGATGGCACCCAGGAAACGGCCAATGTTGTAGGAGCCGACCAGTATTCGGATATTGCCGTCCTGAAGACCAGCGGGAAGGTCCCTGCAGTGGCTACCCTGGGCAATTCAGATGTGCTCAATCCGGGTGAAACGGTCATTGCGATTGGTTCGCCTCTGGGCGATTTCAAGAACACGGTGACGGTGGGTGTCGTCAGTGCGACGGGCCGTTCGATCGATACCGGTAATGGCTATTCGATCGACAACCTGATCCAGACCGATGCGGCCATTAACCAGGGCAATTCCGGTGGCCCGCTGGTCGACCTGGCAGGAAATGTCATCGCCATCAATACCCTGATCGTACGCAACAGCGGCACCGGCACGGTGGCGGAAGGGCTGGGTTTTGCCATCCCGATCAATACTGCCAGCACGGTTGCCCAACAGCTCATCCAATATGGCTCGATCGCCCATCCTTACCTTGGGGTTAGCTTCCAAGCCGTCTCTCCCGATATTGCAAACGCGTATAACCTGCCTGTGCAATGGGGTGCCTATGTCACCGATGTAGCCGCCAACAGCCCGGCCAGCCAGGCCGGCCTGCAGCAGGGGGATATTATCACCAGCCTAGGCGGCATTGCCTTAGACGGAACGCATGACTATATAAATGTCTTGTACAATTTCAAGCCCGGCAACCAGGTGGCTCTGGTGTACAACCGTAATGGTAAAACCATCCAGGTGCAGGTCACCCTGGGAACCGCACCTTCGAATTAGGCTAGCCTTCCCAGAACGTCAAAGAAACAATCCATCCCCTACCTAAGCAGGGGATGGATTGTTGTTATTTTCATTTTTCTTTATGAATTCCGTCTTAGCGAGCCTTTGACATGCGAAAGCAGTTCGCCCCCCGGAGCCGTTACGAATAACTCGGTGACAAATGCGTCTTTATCAGCCGGTTCGTAAACCAACCGGGCGCGTGGGCTGGTTTGGCCGCCTTCGCTTTCAAAAACCACTCCCGGTTGCGTGGCTGGAAAAGACAAGGTGTAGTGGATTTGGGGACCTTTATTAATCATTAACGGGATTAATTTCGAGTTCAGCCTGTTCGGTTTTCGCTGTAACAACCTCTTTTGTCTTCCTCCTGAATTGGGTTTCATACAACCGCGCGTACAATCCCTTCTGTCCCAGCAGTTCCAAGTGCGTGCCGCGTTCGACAATTCGGCCCCGGTCCATGACCAGGATCAGGTCGGCTGCCTGGATGGTGCTGAGCCGGTGGGCAATCACGATGCTCGTGCGTCCGACCATCACCCGTTTGAGTGCTTCCTGGATCAGTATCTCGGATTCGCTGTCCAGCGAACTGGTGGCCTCATCCAGAACAAGGATGCGCGGGTCTTTCAGGATTACGCGCGCCAGAGCCAGGCGCTGCTTCTCACCGCCACTCAGCCGGTAGCCGCGTTCGCCTGCGATGGTTTCGTACCCATTCGGCAAGCCCATTATAAAATCGTGGATGTTGGCCGCGCGGGCTGCCGCCACCACCTCTTCCTGGCTGGCATCTTCCCGGGCATACAGCAAATTCACGAGAATTGTGTCGTGGAACAGGTAGGTCTCCTGAGTAACCATGCCGATCTGGGAGGTCAGGGAAGCCAGCGTCACATCCCGCAGGTCCTGACCATCGATCAGTATGCGACCGCCGGTCGGGTCATATAACCTTGGGATAAGGTAGGTCATGGTGGTCTTGCCAGCGCCACTTGGTCCCACCAACGCCACCAGTTGGCCCGGTTCAGCCCGGAATGAGATGTGCTCCAGTACTTCGTCGCGTGCCTGGGTATGCACCGCCAGCGCCTTGTCTTCAGGATCCTTGCCATTGTGGGGTTTCTCATTGTCCTCACCCGAAAGTACCGCGTTGACGTTCTGCATCTGTCCGTAGCGGCGCACGTCCTTCAGCAAGCTTTTCTCTTCGACGGTGTAACGGAAATTAACATCATCGAATTCCAACACGCCTTTCACATGTTGTAACACGAGTGCATTGGGCTTCTCGGCTACCTCGTGCGGCAAGTCGATCACTTCGAAGACTCGCTCAAAGCTGACGATGGAGGTGGCAAAATCCACCGGCGCATTGGTAAGGGTCTGCAGTGAACCGTACAGGCTGACAAGATATGCGCCGAGTGCTACGATGGTGCCGATGGTCAGGGAGCTTTTGATGACCAGATACCCACCCACGCCATACACCAACGCCATCCCGATGGCGCTGACCAGACCAATGCTGGAGAAAAAAAGCGAACCCATCACGGCCCGGGTAATGCCGATCTGGCGCACTTCTGCCGCCCGATCATTGAAGCGGGCATCCTCCTGGGCGGTGCGGCCAAAGAGCTTGACCAGCAAGGCCCCACTGATGTTCAACAACTCATTCAGGACTGCGTTCATTTTTGCATTCAGATCCAACTGCTCACGCGCCACATCCCGCAGGCGGTTTCCCAACTGACGCGCTGCCACCAGGAAGAAGGGCATGATGGCAATGCTGATCAGCGTCAACCGCCATTCCAATGTGAACATGACCACCAGTGTCGCCACCGTCTGAATCAAGCTGGTGACGATGCTGACAAACGTATTGCTGATGGCGCTCTGGGCACCAACCACATCATTGTTGAAGCGGCTGATCAATTCCCCCACCTTGGTATGGGTGAAAAAACTCAGCGACATGCGCTGCAAATGCGCGAACAGATTCGCCCGCAGATCGTAGGTCACGCCCTCGCCCACGCGAGCATTCAATTGCCGAAAAAACACGTTCAAACCGCCGGTCAGCAGGGGAATCGCCAGCAACGCCACCACCAGCCAGGTCAATTGGTGCAGATCTTTGTGAGGCAGGGTCTGGTCGATCAGCTGTTTTAAAATTAACGGGTTCATAAGGGACAGCCCGGAAGTCAGCAGGGTAATGATAAGCATCGCAATGATTAACCAAATGTAAGGCTGCGAATATTTCATGACGCGTTTCAATAAATCCCAAGTGACCTGGGGTTTCTCGTCAGTCGCATTAAGAATACTCCAGGGGCCTCCGTGGCCACCGCCACCGCCACCACCACCTGCACGCATCATATTTTCTTTTCTCCTGAAATGATTTTGTCTCCAGTTGCCATAAACAGCGGTTGGATGATCTGCAACACGTCGAAAACGGTCTCGCATTGCTCTGCAGAAAGAGGAATCAGCAGTTCGGCCAGCCGGGCCTGTGCGCTGGTTCTGGCTCCATCCAAGACATTCTGTCCTTCGTCTGTTAACGCCAGAGTGATTTTCCTGCGATCTGTGTTGGAATGCTGCCGCATTACCAGGGAATGTTCCACCAGTCCATCCACGATCTTACATACGCTTGGCGAAGTCAGTCCTAAATGCCTGGCCAGGTCCAGAAGCGATACCCCCGGATGGCGTTCAAGAAACATCAGGGTACGGAACAACGGCATCGTCAGGTCATTTGACCGGTGGCTGCGCATTTCGGTCCGGATGGTCCGCATGATTACTGGAACCACGTCCAGGAGTTCGCGCGCAACAGCTTCTCTGGAAGCGCTCATAATTTGTTTACCTTTCTAATAATTAGATTAACTAATTATATCACAATTCCACCCTTATGACTTGCTTGATTTCCTTCTTCTCATATTTTACTTTTTTCTACCTGCCAGCATGAATAATGCCCGGCTCGTCCACACAGCCAAGACGCCAGCTGCGACCATCCCGTTCCAGCAATTGGTCCGCCTCGGCCGGCCCCCAACTGCCTGCCGGATAGACCACCAGACCTGAGCCCGCCTGCGCCTCCCAGCCTTGCAGGATGGGGTCGAGCAAATTCCAGGCGGCCTCGATCGAGTCGCTGCGGGTAAAAAGCGAGGCATCCCCGGCCAGGGCTTCCAACAAGAGCCTTTCATAAGCTTCCGGCAGGGAGCCGTCGAAAGTCGAGCGGTAGTGAAAATCCATATCCACCGAGCGCATGGCCTGTTCGAAATCCGGAACTTTGGCCTCAAAGCGCAGGTGAATACCTTCATCCGGCTGGATACAAAGCGAGAGGATGTTGGGTGTTATGATGCTCTTCTCCGGCAAGTGGAACATAAGGTGAGGTGGGCGCTCAAACTCGATGATGATCTCGGAAGTCTTGCGCATCAACGCTTTTCCAGAACGCAAAAAGAAAGGCACACCCTGCCAGCGCCAGTTGTCTATATACAACTTCAAGGCGGCATAAGTGGGCGTGAGTGAGCCCGGAGCCACGCCCGCGGCCTTCGGGTAACCTGCGTATTGTCCTCGTATGGTATCGTCCAGTGCGATCGGGCGGATGCTTTCGAACAACTTGGCCTTCTCATTACGGATTGTGTCTGCGTTGAATGAACTGGTCGGTTCCATCGCCACCAGTGCCAGCAATTGCAGCAGGTGGTTCTGGAACATATCGCGTAACACCCCCGCATTATCGTAGTAGCCTGCCCGCAGACCCACATCTACATCCTCTGCCACTGTGATCTGCACGTTGTTGACGTAGCGGCGGTTCCAGACCGGTTCGAAAATGGTGTTGGCGAACCGGAAGAACAGGATGTTTTGGGCGGTTTCCTTGCCCAGGTAATGGTCGATGCGGTAGATCTGGCTTTCGTCAAAGACGACATGCACAGCCTGGTTCAGAGCCCGGGCTGAGCTCAGGTCGCGCCCGAAGGGCTTTTCGATCACGATCCTCCGCCAGCAAGGACCCTGGGAAGCCATCCCTGCCGCCCCTAGCGAACCCACCACCACTTCATAATATTCCGGAGCGGTAGCCAGGTAATATAAACGGTTGGCATCCTGACGGCTGACGGGCATCTGGCTTGCAATTCCCGACAGTGCCTGTTGATTGCCTGGCATGCCTTCTAGCGACCTGAGAAACGCCTCCAGCTTGGGAAAGTCACCGGGTGTATCCAGGTTTCCCTGGAAGTAATATATCAGCCGGGCAAAGGCATCCCACATAGCAGGGTCGAATGTCCCAGGTGAGAACTGTGCAACTCCTTCCTGCAGACGCGCCCGGAAAGAATCATCTGTTAAAGGTCGGCGCGCAAAGCCGACAATGTGTGCACATTCCACCAACCGGCCCTTCTTGAAGTTATTATAGAGAGCCGGGACCAGCTTGCGCCAGGTTAAATCGCCGGAGGCGCCGAAGATTACAATTGAGGTGGCAGACCCGCATTCCATCATGATGGTTTTGTCTTTACAGCGTGACCGCCGAATTCGTTTCGCATGGCTGCCAACAGCTTGGCGGCGTAACTTTCAGTCTGTCGGCTGATGAAACGCTGCTGAAGCGAAAGGGTGATGATTGGAGCAGGCACATCCAGGTCGATCGCCTCGGCCACCGTCCAGCGGCCTTCGCCACTATCGGCGACCCAGCCCTGGAGGCGGCCCAGATCCTGGTCTTTCGCCAAGGCGTCTGCGGTCAGATCGAGCAGCCAGGAACGGACCACGCTGCCATATCGCCAGATCTGGGCCACTTGTTCCAGGTCCAACCCGAAATCTTTTTTGGCATGCATGATCTCGAAACCCTCGGCATAGGCCTGCATCAAACCGTATTCGATGCCATTATGGATCATCTTGACAAAGTGTCCTGCCCCTACCGGCCCGACCCGCCCCCAACCCCGTTCCGCAGCCGGGGCGAGTGCCTCGAAGATCGGACGCAATCTTTCCACTACTTCGGCGTTTCCACCGATCATCAGGCTATAGCCTTCGGCCAGACCCCAGACGCCTCCGCTGGTTCCTACATCCAAGTAATGGATCTCTTTGGAATGGAGAGCTTCAGCGCGGCGCATGTCGTCTTTATAGAAGGTGTTGCCGCCATCGATGATCACGTCCCCGGCTGAAAGCAGACCGGCCAGTTCATTCACCACGGATTCTGTTGCCGCCCCGGCCGGTATCATCAGCCAGAATATGCTTGGTTTCGGCAGAGCTGCAACAGCCTCAGCGATCGAAAAAACCGGCGTCAGCCCGTGTTCGGCTGCCATCTTGCGGGTCAATTCAGCCGACTGATCCAATCCGACCACGCGCTGCCCGCCCTTAAGCAGGCGTTGGGCCATATTTCCACCCATTTTTCCAAGTCCGATGATGGCTATATCCATAAAATGATCCTCCAATTATTTCATCGTAAAGGTTACTTCCATAGTCATACCCCAGCGAAGGCGCGGATCCGGGTTATTCAATAGTATGTGGACAGTATAGAGTACATCCGTACCCTGGTTTACCGGTGTGTTACCAATCTCTTCCACCATGCCACTCATTTTAACACCGGGCAGCGCATCTGCGCTGATATCCACCTTCTGCCCGAGGCTAACCTTGACGACGTCCAATTCGTTCAGGTCGCTGGTATCCACAAACCACTGGCTGGTATCGGCGATCGCCACGGCCCAGGTATCCGGACCGA
>JBEKCT010000018.1:0-34886 GCA_050014715.1 Anaerolineales bacterium
CAACGTCATCACCCAGCGGGACGGGCGCTACGTCATCCCGCTGCGGGCCGAATTCAAAGGCCAGCTCAAGGCCATCGTGCACGACCAATCCTCCACCGGGGCGACCCTGTTTGTCGAGCCGCTGGCGGTGGTGGAGCTCAACAATGCCCTGCGCGAAGCCGTCATCGCCGAGCGGGACGAAACCCGCCGGGTGCTGGCCGAACTCTCGGCGCAGGTCGGCGGGCTGGCCGGTGAAATCGTGCCGGGGGTGGCGGCGCTGGCCGAACTCGACCTGGTTTTTGCCAAGGCGAAATACGCCGACAAGCTCCGTGCAAATGAACCGGTATTGCGCAGTCAGACGGCAGCCAGCACCATCCGGGGACCGGAAGGCGGCAATTCGCAACCCGCCATCCGGCTGTTGAATGCCCGCCATCCACTGCTAGATCCGGAAACGGTGGTGCCCATCAATATCGACCCGCTGCCCGACACGTTCGCGCTGGTCATTACCGGTCCCAACACGGGCGGCAAGACGGTCACCCTCAAGACGGTCGGCCTGCTGGCGGCCATGGCGCAGAGCGGCCTGCACATCCCGGCCCAGTCCGGCTCGGAACTACCCTGTTTCGCAGCCATTTACGCCGACATCGGCGATGAGCAGTCCATCGAACAGTCCCTCTCCACCTTCTCGGGGCATATCACCAATATCGTGCAGATCCTGAAGAAAGCCGACCGGAATTCACTGGTAATCCTGGACGAACTGGGGGCAGGCACGGACCCGCAGGAGGGCGCCGCGCTGGCACGCGCGATCCTCTCGGACCTGCTCGGGCGCGGCATCACCACCCTGGTTGCCACCCACTACCCGGAATTGAAGACCTTTGCGCACACCACCCCCGGCGTGGTCAATGCTTCGCTGGAGTTCAATGTGCAGACCCTGCGCCCCACCTACAAATTGACCCTCGGGCTGCCGGGTCGTTCCAACGCCCTGGCGATCGCCCAGCGCCTGGGACTTCCGCAGGAGATCATCGAGTCAGCCCGGAGCGAGATCAACCCGGACGACCTGCGCGCCGACAAGCTGATCGGGGATATCCACCGCCAGCGCAAGATCGCCTTCAAGGAAAGCGAAAAAGCCGGGCGGGCGCGCTCCGAAGCCCGCCGGCTGGAACGCGACCTGGCCGAGCGGCTGGAAAAGATTGGGGACGAGCGCCAGAAAGTGCTCGAGCAGGCCCGCGCCGAGGGCGAACTGGAAGTGGAGCTCTTGAAGACCCAGCTCAAAATGCTGAAAGACGAGTTGAAGAAAGCCCGCCAGCCGTTGGAGGCGCTGCAGGCCATCCAGGAGAAAATCGAGATTGTGGAAGAGCAGGTGCAGGCGCCCATCAAGCGCCTCCGGCAAACGCCTTCGGCAAACGGAAAAATTTCAGGTGCCTTGAAGCCGGGCGACAGGGTGGTGCTGCGCAATCTAGGTACGCCCGGTGTGATCAGTTCCATCGACGGAGAAGAGGCGGAGGTGCAGGCGGGCACGCTCAGGTTGCGGGTGCAGCTGGACGAGTTGAAGAAGAAGAACGATGAGCCATTAGCGGTCGGCGTTCAGCCAGTGGCCGGGAAAAACCAGCCCGAGTCGCAATCTTCAATCAAAAATCATCCATCATCAATGTTCGTTGCCTCCCCCGGGATGGAACTTGACCTGCGCGGGCAGCGCGCCGAAGATGCGCTGGACATGCTCGACCGCTTCCTGGAGAAGGCCTACATGGCCGGATTGCCATTTGTCCGGATCATCCACGGCAAAGGCACCGGCAAACTGCGCCAGGAAGTGCGGGCGGCCCTCAAGGATCACCCGCAGGTGACCTCATTCGAGGAAGGCGGCCCCAAGGAAGGCGGCGAAGGGGTGACGGTGGCAAAACTGGCGGACGGGTAGCAAAAACGGGCTCCTAGGAGGAACCCGTTTTTTTATTGATGGCTAGAACTTAAACACAAATGATAAAGGGTATACGATGGTAGAAGATTCGGATTTACGAAAGCCCTAATCGATACTCTCCCAGGCACGCGCGAAACGCAAGATGCGGCTGCGGATGTAGAAGATATTCGGGTCAGCGATGGGACGCTGCGCCATGATCAATTCGATCGCTTCATCCGGGTCGTATCCCAGGGCGATCAGGATGGAGGCCCCCATGGCCGGGGCGCGGTGTTTACCTTTATGGCAGTGGGCATAAACCTTCCCACCCGCCTGGATGGTCTCCAAAGCAGCCTGGACGCCGCGAATCAAAAAACGGATCGGAATGACCAGGCCGGGGGTATCGAACGTCGGCAGCCACAGGAAATCCAGCGGCGGGCTGTGCCGATCAACCGCAGGGCGTTTCTCGATGCGCATATTGATGACCAGACGGACGCCCAGTTCGCGCAAAAGGTCGTAATCATCCGCGTGCGGGGTATCGCCAATAAACAGGCAATCGGTAATTTGCGAAAAATTCATGGAAATAATCTTACCACAGCGGGCGTTTACTGAACATTCAATTTTGTTAGAATTAATCTATCTCTTAGCCTGCAAATCCCTGGGGGTAAACGCCCCCGGCAGCAGTCCGGCGACGGTGGTTTCCTGCACCAGCTGGCCGTGACCGTCGGCGATCAAAACGAGCGTATCAAGACCAAACTCGGCCAGCACCTGCCGGCAGCCTCCGCACGGGGACCCGCCGTTGGAAGTGACCACCGCGAGCACTTCAAACTCCCGTTCCCCTTCCGATACAGCCTTGAAGACGGCCACCCTCTCGGCACACATCCCGGTGGGGTAGGCGGCATTTTCGACATTACATCCGGTGAAAACACGCCCGCTTTTCGTCCGCAGGGCTGCGCCGACCTGGTAATTGGAATAAGGCGCATACGCCCGGCGGCGGGCTTCGCTGGCCAGGTCGATCAACAGGCGCCGTTCCTCGTCACTCAAATTGCTCATTTTTTCGCCTCGTTCAATTTGCGGATGGCCCGTGCCGGAACGCCCACCACCAGGGTATCTGCTTCCACATCTTTCGTGACCACCGCCCCGGCGCCGGTTTTGGCATGCGCCCCCACCTTGACTGGCGCTACCAGCATGGTATCTGATCCGATAAACGCCCCTTCTCCAATCTCAGTCGGGTTTTTATTGACCCCATCATAGTTGCACGTGATGGTGCCCGCGCCAATATTAACCTCTGGACCGATTGTGGCATTACCAATATAAGAAAAATGACCCATCTTGGTACCAGGCCCGAGCGTCGAATCCTTCACTTCGCCAAAATTTCCCATGTGAACTCCCTTGCACAGGTGCGCACCTTTGCGCAGTCGGGCAAACGGACCGATGCTGACGTTATCTTCCACAACCGCCTTTTCCATCACGGCCGCCAGGATTTCGCAATCATTTCCGATGCTGGTATCCTCCGCGATGGTATTCGGCCCGATGCAGCAACCTGCGCCGATGGTGGTCTTTCCACGCAAATAAGTATTCGGCCAGATGACCGTATCCGGACCGATCGTTACATCCGGATCGATATACGTCGCCTCCGGGTTTACGAGCGTGACCCCCGCCAGCATGTGTGCACGGTTGATGCGCGCCCGCATGGCCGCTTCGGCTTCGGCCAGGTGCACGCGTGTATTTATGCCGATACTCTCTGTCAAATCCTCGCTGACCAGTGCCTGGACCGCCAGCCCGTCGTTGACCGCCAGTTCAACGGTATCCGTCAGATAGTATTCCCCTTTTTTGGAAAGTGGAATCCTTGCCAGGGCCTGCCAGAGCCAGCCGGCGGAGAAACAATACGCGCCCACATTCAACTCCCGGATGGACAGTTGCTCCGGCGTGGCCGCGGCTTCCTCGACAATTGCCTGCACGTGCCCATCCGGGCTGCGCATGACCCGCCCAAACCCGCGTGGATCGGCGGCGATGATGGTCAGCATGCTGATCGGGCCGGGGTTTTTCTGCTGGGCTTCGACCAGCCGTGCCAGGGTCTCTGACTGCAGCAGTGGCATATCGGCATAGGTGACCAGTACCAGGTCCGTATTGTTACGCAAGCTGGCTTCGGCCTGCCTGACGGCATGCCCGGTTCCCAGCGGCGGGTCCTGGAGCACACACTCGGCTGCATCCCCGAGGAACGAACGCAGGCTCTCCCCGTCCTTGCCAATGACAACCACCGGCTTCTTTGTGCTGGCAGAGCCGGCCGCCGCGAGTGCATAAGTAATCATGGGTTTTCCGCAGACAGGCTGAAGCACCTTCAGAACCCTGGATTTCATGCGTGTGCCCTGACCTGCAGCCAGAATAACAGCAGTGACTTTCATGAGCAACTCCTGTCTCACCGATCCCATTTCTATATCCGGAAGGGATGGGAAAATAAAATGAGCCTGCGCTGCCAGCAGAGCGGCGCGAGGCCCATTCCCGGTAAAAAAGCCCCGCCAATAAATGCGGGACTGGCCCCGCTGTGCAGGCGGGAAATTCAGGCTGGGGCGCCTGGATTCGAACCAGGATAATCAGCTCCAAAGGCTGACGTGCTGCCATTGCACTACGCCCCAAAGCGGGCCGAATTGTATCACAGGCCGTGCCGAGGGACAATCCCTCCAAATTTGGAGCCGGAAGTGTCAAAAAGTCTGCAGTACACCTGTCCCCGCCTCGCCCCAAACCCGGCTATGAGAAAGACATGTTGATGGATATACCAGTCTAGGATTCGTCTTCCGGACCCAGTCCGAGTTCTTTGGCCTGGTCATAAGAGAGCATGTCTGGTTCGGTGGGAGCCTTGTGCGTATCCGCGGCCTTATCCCAAAAATCATCCACGTCGGCCGGGCTGAGTTTCGTCATTGATTCCCTTAATAAGGGCCCCATTTCCGGCACGTCCGGGTCATCCGCTTCCGGGGGGCTTGCAGGTGGCATTGCGGCGGCAGTAAGGTCCGATGAACTCTCACCCAGGATCATTTCGATCTTCTTGCGGGCGGTCGAGAATTTTTCAAATGTTTTCAATACCTGTTCTTTGTCTGCCAGACCCTTGCCGATGACCAGCATGGCATGCTCCCTACCGACCGGAGCAAGGACCAAATCAAAAGGAGTTCCGTCAAAGATATACCAGTTCGCAGGGATCTTCTGGCCAAGCAGGCGGGAGACATTCTGACCGGCGGCGTAAATGGAAAGCAAGGAAGAAAGCAAGGAAACTTTCTCATTTCCCGCCGGCAGATCCTCGGCATTCGCCTGAATGGAGCCTTTATCGTCCAGCAAAATAACGACGACCGCCTCCAATTCCTGGCGCAGATGGACCATCAGATCCGGCAAGCTAAACTGAGTCTCAGTTTCTTCGCCGGGGATAACCGACTCAGGCGGAAGCTTGCTTCCGACCAGCCCAAGCTGATGTTCGACAGAATCAAGAAAATCAGCGATGGGAACGGGCTTGAGGAAGAAATCATCCGCGCCTGCTTCGGATACTTCCTTGCGGATATTTGGGTCAGCCTGGCCGGTTATGAGGATTACTTTCACATTGGGGCGATACCTGCGCACCTTGCGCATCAATTCGATGCCGGTAATACCCGGCAAACGATAATCGGAAACCAGCAGATCAATGGGATTGAGGGAACTATCCAGAATCGCCTCTTCACCGGAAGGCACCTCGACAATATCCAGATCGTATTCCAACGTATCCAGGGCCGAATGCAGGAGGCGGCTTACTTCACGTTGATCATCGACAAGTAAAATCCGGGAAGAAGGCATTTGCCAGTTTAACTCTTACCGCGCAGGCGCGGATCAAGCACATCCCGCAAGGCATCGCCGACCAGGTTCCAGCCCATCACGAACATCACCAGGGTCAGGCCGGGCCAGACGATGATATACCAGTAGGTGGTCAGGCTGCTGATCCAGTTACGCGCAAAGCTGAGCACCTGGCCCCAGTCAGCATAGCCGACTTGCGTACCGATACCCAGGAAACTCAACGCAGCAAAACTGAGCACCACATCCCCGATTGCCAGGGAGGCCAGCACCATGGTCGGGAAAATGGCATTCGGCAGGATGTGTCGGAAGAGAATGCGGCCGTCTTTGGCGCCGATCACGCGCGCGGCCATGATATAGTCGCGTTCCTTGATGGAAAGGATGTCGCCGCGGATAATACGCGAATATTCCATCCAACCGAAGGCGATCAGGGCGATCACGGCCGGCCAGAGCGATTGCCCGATGCGGGGTGTTAGAATGGCCGCCAGGATAAGGGCCGCCAAGATGAACGGCAGGGTCAGGAAGACATCCACAACGCGCATGATGACGTTGTCCACCACTCCGCCGTAATACGCGGAAATCGAACCGATAACCACGCCGATCAGGAAAGTGGCAATGACCACGATCAGGCCGGTCTTGAAGGCCGTGCGGGTGCCCCAGACGATGCCGTAGAATATATCATACTGACCCTGGGAAGTGCCCAGGATATGCACCCAGTGATCCGTGTGCATGATGGGTTTCCACCAGAACGGCAAGGGCGGTGCGCTGCGCTCCCATGCCGACATCATCGGGCGGGGTTCGGAGCTGTAGCCATCCCGCGGGATCGTGTAAGGATCGGCATCAGGCCTGACCGGCGGAATTATGAAGGGAGCAAACAGTGCAATGAAGATAAACAATGCGATCAGGATAAATCCCAGGATGGAGGCAGGTGTCTTGAGCAGGCCGGTGACAATGCGGTAGTTCTCCGGCCCCAGGAATCGCTCCAACCGCCCAATCTTACGAACCGGAGTGGCTTCGCGCAGAAGGGCGTTGTTACCGGTAGGAGTGGTCGATTCAGTCATGGGGTTCTCCTTAGGACAAGCGCACGCGCGGGTCGATAAAAGCATACAGCACATCGACCACCAGGTTCGACACGATCAGGATCAGGCCATCGAAGAGGGCAAACCCCAGCACCGTGACGACATCCAGTTGTTCGGCAGCGCTGGCCGCGGCTGCGCCAATCCCCGGGTAGTTGAAGACCGTCTCGGTAATGACCACGCCGCCCAACAGGCCAATGATTTGGAATCCCGCCAGGGTCACCACGGGTATCATGGCGTTCGGACGGGCATGTTTATTGATGACGTCGCGTTCCCGTAGCCCCTTGGCGCGCGCCGTGGTGACATATTCCATGCGCAGAGTTTCGAGCATGGAGGAACGCGTTACCCGCACGAAGACCGCCCAACTGATATAAGAGAGTGTCAGGATCGGTAGGATCATGTGGCGCATGACATCCACGAAAACGTCAAAACGTCCATTTAAAAGGGAATCAAAAGACAGCAGGGTGGTATAGTGGTGAAAACTCTTAGCCTCAATAATAATACTCGCCCAGTCGGAAACCCGCCCGGGTGGGAACCAGTGCAGGTTAACATAAAAGAGCATCAGCACCAGCAGGCCGAAGACGAAAGTGGGGAAGGAGGTGCCTACAATGCTGAAAATCCGGGCGGCCTGGTCGATCCAGCCATTCTGGTGGACGGCCGCCTGCACGCCCAGCCAGATGCCAACCAGGACAACCGGGGCAACCGCCCAGATGGTCAGGTCGAGAGTGTTGGGGAAGCGATTACGGATCAAGTCGACGACCGACTGGGAGGCCGAGCGGGAGTACCCAAAATCGCCGAAGAGGATCCCGCCTGTCCGCACGCCGGTTCTAGCGTCTATATTACCTACCAGCCAGCGCCAGTACTGAACATAGATGGGTTTATCCAACCCATAGGTCTTGATGATCCCATTAATCGCATTGGCGTTCTTGGGAATGTCGCGCACATACAGGGCCGAGCGCTCCACCGGGGACAGGAATTGCAACATGCCGAATATCAAAACGGTCACCCCAAACAACAGGAGCGGTACGAGCA
Source organism: Anaerolineales bacterium (assembly GCA_050014715.1). Taxonomy (GTDB): domain Bacteria; phylum Chloroflexota; class Anaerolineae; order Anaerolineales; family Villigracilaceae; genus UBA877. The sequence continues at coordinate 7,783 of JBEKCT010000018.1, forward strand.
GTAGACGACGGATGATAAAGGTGCTCATAGGTTACCTCATTCAGGTTTGTCCTTCGGAGCGGACTGAATTAAAGACTTACACATAGTTCAATTCGCTGCGCAGGACGAAACTGTCCGAAGGGTGCGGGGGCCTGCTAGCAGGCCCCCGCACAGAGTAGATATAGACAGGATATATCGAATTAATGGATCGCGAAGTTGTAGATGACCACATCCATCTGGAGCTCTGGCTGGCCAATGTAGAGAGTTAATATTCCTTTACCGTTTTGGCCTGCGGGGCAGACTTCGAATTGAGCTGCGGCTAATTTGGTTGAGTCAATACCACAGACTTGTTGCGCGGGACCAAATGTATTGGTTGTATTATCAAAGACATGCATAGAACCAACCAATGCATCCGCCTGGGAGCGGTTCTCAACTGGCACATACACAATGTCGGCATCCCCAGCCTGCAGCTCGGCAAAGCGTGTGCTCCACTCGGGTATGTCCTGGATGACGACGCGCTTCAGGGAGGGCTGCTTGTTGGCCTGGCCACCCCAATAGTTGGGGTTGGCGGTTAGAACGACTTCCGTTCCAGCGGTCCAATGATCCAGCATGTAGGGGCCGGTACCGTTCATGATTTTTAAGAGCGGATTGGTGGCGTCCGTCACACCGTAGTACTTGGTCCAGGTGTCACAGGAGCCATCCCAAGTCTTATTGGCCATCGCCCATTTCTGGTCGATAATGGAACCCCAGAACTGGGCGATAGTGGGCAGGAACGGGCCCCACGGCTGCGCCAGCGTCATGCTGACGGTGCCGGCGGTATCATCGACCTTGAAGGCGCCCGTTATCTGCGCGCAGGCGGCTTTCAACTTGGCCGGATCGGCTTTCGCAAGGTTGGCCTGGTCGTCATCCAAGGCGCCGGACGGATCAACCACTTCGGCGATATCGTTGACGGAAGGTCCAAAGAAGGCTTCGGTCATCAGCCACTGCGGGGAAGCCGTGCCGCCTTGCAGGATGCCGCGCTCGAACGAGTATGCCACATCCGAGGCGGTCAAGGGATCGCCGTTGGCGAACTTGACGCCTGGATGCAGGGTGAAGGTATAGGTCTTCCCATCCGTCGAGACATCCCATTTATCGGCCAGCATTGGGACGAATTTGGCCGGCTGCTCGCCATCGTAGAAGATGAGCGTGTCATAGACATTCTGGATGATCTCGCCGCTGGCATTATCGTAGGCGAATCCTGGATCTAAGTCCACCGGATCACCAGCGGTGGCTTCTGTAAAGGTGGTATCATCCTTGCTGCCGCTCTTGGAGATTGTCGGGAAATAGAGATCAGAGAAAATCGGGTTGCGGACCACTCCACTGACCCAACTGCGCTGGTAGGCATGTGTGGTCGCCAGTACCAATGGAATACCGATTGCCTGGTCGTAATAGAGTTGGTTGATCTGTTTGTAGACGGCCGTACGGGCGGTCGGGTCGGTCAGGGTCGCGCCCTGGGTCAGAAGGGGGGTGAACTGGTCCTTCAGAGCCTGGGGCAGGTTCTGGCGGCCGCCGTATGTGCCGGTCGTGTAGGGCTGGTACCAGTCATTCGGGTCGTGGATGTCTTCGATCCAGCCGGCGGTCATGATCGGGATCTGGCTGGCGCGTTGGGCGGCCAGGTAAGCCGGCCAGGGCAGGCCCAGGATTTCCACCACGAACTTGGGGTTGATCTGGGCCAGGTTGGCGGCCAAAATTTGTGCCACGATCTGGCGGGTGGTGTTGCCCTGATTGTACAACATCTGGAGACGGAAACCAGTATCCCATAAGGATTTGCCATCCGCGGATTTGAGCGTGGAGGCCTTGAAGGCAGCAGTCGCCTTATCAAGATCCAAGGAATAGTGCGGAGCATTGGCGTCAAAGCCAGGCATCCCCGGCAGCGGGATTTCCAGCGATTGGACTGCCTCACCCTTATAAACATCGTTGATGTAGGTATCCCAATCAAAGGCATAGCTGAAGCCCTTGCGGACATTAATATCCGCGAAGAAATCCGGGGGAATGCCATTACCATCCAATTTTCCGGAGCCAATATATGGATTCGGCGCAGCTGCCGGGGCAGCCGTCGCCGGGGCGGAGGTCGCCGGGGCAGCCGGGGCGGAGGTCGCCGGAGCTGCCGGGGCAGAGGTCGCCGGAGCGGCGGTCGTCGCGGGGGTGCCGCAGGCCGAGAGCAGCATGCTTGCGACCATCAGGAAGCTTACAACAATCAACAACTTACGCATAATCTTCTCCTTCTCAAAGTTTTTAAACGGATACGAAAAGGGTAGGAACCAGACGAGACAATTTGTCGAACTATCACCTCCTTTCTAATTTTAAGAATTATCCAATCAAACCATGTGACAAGCGACAAAATGATCACGCGTAATTTCACGAAATTCGGGGCGCTGCTCTGCACAGATCTTATCAGCCAGCCAGCAGCGCGTACGGAACCGGCAGCCCGAGGGCGGGTTCACCGGGCTTGGTACATCCCCTTCCAGCACCCTGCGCTTGCGTTTGGCATCTGCGACCGGGTCAGGAATTGGTACAGCAGAAAGCAGGGCCTGCGTATAAGGATGTAAAGGATTAGAATACAGGTCAACCCGATCAGCGATCTCAACGATCACACCCAGGTACATGACCGCCACACGCGAACTGATATGGCGTACCATCGAGAGATCGTGCGCAATAAACAGGTATGTCAGGTTAAACTGTGACTGTAAGTCTTCCAGCAAATTGACCACCTGGGCCTGAATGGACACATCCAGGGCCGAAATGGGTTCGTCACAGATGATCAGGGAGGGTTGTAACGCCAGTGCGCGCGCCACGCCGATGCGCTGGCGCTGCCCGCCGGAGAATTCATGCGGATAGCGGCTGGCAAACGCCGGACTCAACTTTACCAGATTAAGCAGGTTCTCCACGGTCTCCTGGATCTCTTTACCTTTGGCAACACCGTGGATTGCCAGGGGCTCACCAATAATATCGGCAATGGTCATGCGCGGATTCAAGCTGGCATAGGGATCCTGGAAAATCATCTGCATTTCCCGGCGCATATAGCGCATTTCTTCCCGTTTGAGGGTCGTGAGATCAGTGCCGTTAAAATATACATGCCCGGAGGTAGGCTTATAAAGTTGTAGAATCGTTCGTCCGGTGGTTGATTTTCCACAACCCGATTCCCCCACCAACCCCATGGTTTCACCGCGCTTGATCTCAAAGGAAACACCATCCACCGCATGGACTGCACCAACCTGCTGTCGAATTACGCCACGATAGATCGGGAAATGCATGACAAGATTATCCACGCGCAGCAGTACATCCTTATCTTCGCTCATGACCGACTTCTCCCAGTCTGCGGGTCGACCCAGCAGGCCGCGCGATGTTCCGGTGCCAGAGTCTCCAGTCCCGGATTCTCTTTCCAGCAGCGTTCCATCGCCCACTTGCAGCGTGGTGCAAATGGGCAGGCATTGGGTTTCTCATACAGGACTGGGGGTAACCCTTCGATGGAATAAAGACGCTGGTGTCTGGTACTATCCAAGCGCGGCAGGCTGCCGAGCAGTCCGATGGTGTAAGGATGCTGCGGATTGGCATACAGTTCGTTTACCAGTGCTTCTTCAATCAGGTAACCGCCATACATCACGGATACGCGCCGCGCCAGACCGGCAATCACACCCAGGTCATGGGTGATCCAGATGATTGCCATGCCCAGTTCATCGCGTAAGCGCTTGGACAACTCAATAATCTGCGCTTGAATGGTCACATCCAAGGCCGTGGTTGGTTCATCGGCAATCAGGATCTGCGGTCCGCAGGATAAAGCCATGGCAATCATGACGCGCTGGCGCATACCGCCTGAAAATTGGTGAGGATAGTCGCGCAGGCGATCTTTTGAACTGGGAATCCCCACCATCGCAAGCAATTCGGCCGAACGCGCCCTGGCCTGGTTCCTGTTCATGCCCAAATGGAGCATTAGAGGTTCCTCCATCTGGACGCCGATGGTTAATACAGGATTTAATGAGGTCATTGGGTCCTGGAAAACCATTGCGATCTGCGCACCGCGCACATGCCGGATATCCTCCTGCGACATTTTCAACAGGTCCTGTCCTCGAAAAATAGCCTCCCCGGCGACGATCCTTCCGGGCGGCATGGCGATCAAGCGGAGAACGGAAAGCATCGTCACACTTTTTCCGCAGCCACTTTCGCCTACCAAACCAAGGGTCTCCCCTTCCTCCAGCGAAAAAGAAACGTCATTGACAGCATGAATTATTCCATCAGGGGTTTTGAACTCTGTTTCGAGCCTTTTAACATCGAGTAAAGGAGCAGGCATGTCTTTCATCCTTTGCTACATTAAATTCAATGACCTGAATCCCAACTTGAGGTGTCCACCAATCCAGGTCAAAGCAGTAGGATTATACACGATTTTAGGATGGAAGGGTTTTGTGATATTGTCAAACCAAATTAACCTTAATCCAACCTCCAACCATGCAGAAACTCACCAGATTATTGACCGCAGGAAATCCCCGCATCGATGCTAGCGATATTCCATAAGGCGCTGGAAGCAGTGGGATCGAGCGAGAAATGGCACACATTTGTACGGGCTGCGGCGACTTCCAGCCGCCAGTATAAAGGAAGCACAGGCAAATCTCCACTAAAAATGGTTTGTGCCTGCTGGAAGGCCTGCGCATGCGCCGGCTCATCCGGCAGAGATTGATGGATCGCCTGGCAGGCCGCGTCAAAATTCGGATTGCTGTAACCGCTCACATTTGTACCCACCCATTGATTGGCAGCAGTTGGAATCTCTGCGCTGGTAAACCATTCGCATGGCGGTTCTGTATTCGTGCTGCCCATGGCAAACTCGGCCAGATCAAATTTTCGCCCAAAAAGCGCCCCGTCCGGCCCGGCTGCATATAACACCGTCTGGTCAAGATATTTGACATTCACCTGTATGCCACACTGCGCCAGGGAATCCGCCACGATCTTGCTAACCTGCACCCGCTGCGCTGCGCTGGAAGTAATGTAGGTCAATTCCAGCGGAGTTCCATTCGGGACATCCAGTACCCCCCTTGCAATGCGCGGCGTGGTTGGGTTGTTATTTGCTTCATGCCAACCTGCTTGTTCGAGCAGCGCATTGGCGGCTGGTACATCATAGGAATAGGTGGTCACGGAGGAGTCGTAAAGGGGATCACCCGCAGGAACAAAAGTTGCCGGAATCTTGGATAGTCCATCCAACACAGAATCCACCACCTTCTGGCGGTCGATGCACATGGCCACGGCCTGGCGGACACGTACGTCGCCGAGATAATCAGGCCGGTCATTGCCGGCGTTATAGCCATTATCATAGGTCGCCGGACGGATGCCGAATGCCAGTTGTTCCATGACCGGCGGTGAAGCGAACCACACCTGGAGCTGTTTTTTCTCTGCCATTGAACGAAGGCTGTCCACCTGCCCGCCCAGGTTGATACTCGGATCGAGAATATCACAACTTCCGGAAACCAAATCGTTTATGGCTATCGCAGGGTCGGGTACAAACCGGAAGGTCAGGGTGGTAATTTTTGGCAGCCCTTCGCCGGCTCGGAAATAATAGGGATTTTTCTTTAATGTAATATGGTCTCCAGCCACCCAATCCTGAATAACATAAGGTCCCCAGCCAATTGGAGAGTGGGAGGGTCCAGCGGAAACTGCCAGCTGGTCATTTGGGATCTTGCTCCACAGGTGGCTGGGGAGAGGCGCCCAGAAATTCATAACATACGTTGTGTCGATGTAACCGGGTTTGCCCCACCATTGTACAGTAGTGGCGCCGGTCGCTTCGAAGGATTTCGTACGTTCCACCAGATAATTGGAACCGCCCGTAATCGGGTCAGCAGCCAGGTTGTATGCATACACGGAATCCTGGGCAGTCAGCGGCTGCCCATCTGACCAGGTAAGCCCGGAAAGCAGGTGAAAGGTGACCTGCATCTGGTCCATCTGGAGGGCACTTTTACCATCGTACACAACTGCACAGGAATCACTGCGGCAGCCGGCCGGCCGGACATTTGTCCCGACCTCAAGCGTGACCGGTGTATCAGTGGCATCCACCACCTCGTCACCGACGTAGACGGATTTTTGAATCAACTGTGCATCGCCATTTTCCAGGCTGGGCAAATCCTTCAATATAACCGGCTGGTAGCCGTACGAATTTGTATCAATCGGTTCATCATAAATCGCTGCCAGAACGGCGCGCGCCGACGATGAGGGGTTATTCACCGGGAAAAGGCTGGTAGGCTCCTGGCCCAGGCACACGGTCAGGGCACGCGCAGGAATTGCAGACATAGTGGGAGGGACAGGATTCGTTGTGACAGGCAATGGACTGGCAGTTGGCTTTGAACCTCCGCAGGCAGCCAGGCCACCCAGGGCAATCAGCAGGCCAAACATGGGCAGGACAACTGTGCGCAAGGACAGGCTGGTCCTTCCTGGGATATTTTTCATAGCTGCGATTATACAACAGGTCGACGGAGCAAATGAGACTGGCCCATTGGTTGACCAGGACCTGCCTCATTGCGAAATTCGAGTGGTGGTGGATACTTCTTCTGCAAAAAATAGCCGCGCCCACAGGGGATACCCGCTTGATTAGGATGTTATACTAATCTCATTATAGAATTTCCCTTTCGACCCTTTTTCCCCCCGGGTTCAAAGCAGGCAGCCCATGAAACTTATCAGTGTAAACGTCGCTCAGGAACGCAGCATACCAAATGCAAAGCGTTCCGGAAAAACCGGGATATATAAGCTTCCCGTTCATACACCAGTCTGGGTAGCCTCCACCGGCATCCCTGGAGATGCAATCTGTGACACAAAAAACCACGGAGGCCCGGACCAGGCCATTTATATCTATGGTGAGACGGATTACAAGTGGTGGTCGCAGGCATTGGATCGGGAGCTTGCCCCCGGTACATTCGGGGAGAACCTGACGATCAGCGAGCTCGAAAGTGGGCAGGTGCGCATCGGTGATGTTCTTCAAATTGGTGAGGCGTCATTGCAAGTTACATCGCCGCGTATGCCGTGTGTGACATTGGCTGCCCGCATGGGTGATAGAGCTTTCATCGAACAATTCCGGCAGGCGCAACGGGCTGGATTGTATTGCCGGGTTTTGCAGGAAGGCCAGGTCCAGTCTGGTGCGCCTGTGCACATCGTACGTTATACCGGAGAAACGGTCACCATCCTCGAAATGTTCCGCGACTACTACAATCCCACCCTGGATGAAGCCAGGCTGCGGCTTTACCTGGCTGCGCCGATATCCTCACGCGCGCGCCTCGACAAGGAAAAACAGTTGCAAACGCTGATTGGAAACCACAGCTGAGAATTACTTCTTTAACATCGCACGGCATTGACAAAATCTGCCAGCAGGCCATAGGCGGTCGTGTCTGGGCCCGGATTGCCTTCCACAATACTGAGACTCGCCAACGTGTCAGTCCGGAACTCTACAATGGATGAAGAACCTTCCACACCATATAGGGGGGAAGAAGCTGGCACCATTTCCGGCGCGACCCGGCCTTTGACTTGGTTTTCCTTCCGCCCGGCAGTGCAGACCAGTTTCCAGCGCTTGCCTTCAGCCTTGGCAGCCGCCAGCATCGCCGGGGTAATCCCACGAATGCCGGTACGCTCCACCTGTTGAGGAGTAAAGGGGATCTCCATCAACACAGTGATCAGCACTGCCACCTTGATGGAAGCATCCCATCCATCCACATCCGCCGCCGGGTCGGTCTCAGCCAGGCCGACAGACTGGGCATATTTGACGGCCTCCTCAAATGATTCTCCACTCTCCATGCGGCCCAGGATCAGGTTGGTGGTAGAGTTCAGGATGCCGCGAAATCCAAGCAGTTGCGCAGCTGGCAGGGCCGAACGAAAGAGCGAGAAGATGGGCGCCCCATCCATCACGGTGGACTCGAAGAAAAATTTCTTATGCCTGGTTTTTGCAAATTCGGACAGTTCACGATATGCGTAGACCACCGGTCCCTTGTTTGCCGTAATGGCGTGCATGCCCAGTTCGAGCGCCAGGTGTAGGTGGTCAATGGCAGGCCGGCCGGTCGCATGGTTCACCGGTGTATTTTCGAACATCACATCGGCTGCACAAGCACGCAGGAATTCTGAATTATCGCCTATGCGGGTTCTTGAAAGCCCTGCGAGCGACTCACCGGCTTCGACCAGGCTTGCTGCGCGGATATAGTCCAATCCATCCGGATCGACGGCTGCACCATGCCACCCGGTGGCTATCCCGGTTACCCTGAAGGTGATATCGTATCTGGATAGCAGTTCGGCCTCTTTGCGCCGGAGCAAACGGACCAGGGCACGTCCAACATTTCCAAATCCAAGCAGGGCGAGTTTATAGTGAGCCATGCGGAACTCCTGGGATCAAGAAAAAGATATAAAACAACACCTGAATCACTGGACTAGACCGGAGGGAAAGGAAAGGCACGCCGGTCCTCGGGTGGGAATGGGAACTGGCCGGCAGCCAGGAGCACCCCGGCACGTTGCACCAGGGCTTCCACCTCCTCCGGCCTGAGATACGGAGCCAGCAAGGTCGCCAGGTCCCTATTTGCGTGCAAGGAGTCCAGCTCCGCGAGCAAGTCCACCGGGATGGGCTCGCCGGCAAAATTCCATATCACTGTGCGCAATTTATCCTCCACATGGAAGCACAGGCCATGGTCAATCAGGTAGAGCTTGCGGGTGCGTTTCTGTACCAGAATATGGCTGCCCTTGCGGTCGGCATTGTTTATCAGCAGGTCGAAGAGCACTACCCTGCGCAGGCGTTGGATTTCGGCCGGCCTGAAAGAAAAATAATGATAGTTGGGGTCATGTTCAATGTATTGCTGGAGCGAGCCGGGGCCCAGCGGCCCATCCCGCAGGAGCGTGAACGGAACTATGCCAAAGCCCAACGCCTGGCTAACCAGATAAGCGGATACTTCCCGCCCGGCCAAAGAGCTCTCGGGGAAGTCCCACAGCGGCTGTTCGCCGCGCGTCGGCTTGTAAACCGCCAAGGTCTCACTTCCAGCGTGGCAGACGTTTACCAGGAAGGTGTAGTTATTGCCGCTTGTAAACTGACCCTTGAGTTCGATTTCACCGTTGGTAAGAACGGTTTGGGATGGGTCGGGCGGAATAGTCACAATCTTAGTGCTTATGGCCATTCTTCTTCGGGCAGAAATGACCTTCGGGTTCCATTGGCTGCCCGCACTGCGGACAGATCGGCCGCCCACGCTGGACGACTTCAGTGCTCCAGGCAGCCAACCCGCCGGCCTGCTCGCGTGTGCACCAGAAGCGCACGACCGAAGCTTCTTCCGGGTCGCCATCTTCCACCACAATCTCACGCACCAGGATGACGATCAGGTCCTGTTCGGCATCATAACCCAGACCCATCTCACCAGCACGGAAAAGCGGATCCACGGGCGGTGAAATACGCATTTTGTCAGCATCGTGCTCGGCGGAATGCACTGTCAAAGCCGGGTTCTGCTGGCTGATTTCGGCCAGCATTTGCTCCAACCCGGTTGCCAGGGTTTGGAGCTGCACTTTTTCAATGATGATGGTCACTGGCTGGATGTCGGCCTCACGCCAGCCCTGCAGATAAAAAACACGCTGCCCGGGCTGCCCGATGGCATCCGAGGTGATATGTTGGACAGGGTTGAGATCAAGTTCAGTGCGAGGCATGCTTAACCTTTTTGTTTGATGGAGAATATGTCAAAATCGCGCGCTACACGCACGTTGGGAAAGACCGCCTGGGCTTCTACCAGGATATCCTTCTCGCGATAGCGGCGGCTGAGATGGGTCAGGATCAACTGCCCAACCTCGGCCTTGACCGCCAATTCCGCCGCCATTTTCGCCGTCAGGTGCGAGTATTTCTTGGCCATATCGGCTTCTTCTTCCATATACGTGGATTCTATCACCAGCGCATCTACTCCCTGGCAGGGCGCCACCAGGTCCTCGGTCCGGCCTGCATCGCCAATATGCACCAGGCGCACTCCGGGCTTAAGCGGCCCAAGCACGGCTTCCGGGCCGACCGTTCGCCCATCCGCCAGCGAGACGGTACGCCCCTCCACCAGGTCACGCCTGATCGGACCAACCGGCACGCCCAATTCTTCCGCCCGGTTGGGCAGGAAGGGCCGGTGGGAACGTTCCTCGAAGCGGAATCCCAGGCTGTCGGAACCGCGGTGGAAAACGGGAAAAGCCGTGATGCTAAAATCGTCCGCTTCAAAAAAAATACCCGGCTTCAGTTCGTGCAGGTTGAGCACCATCGGAGCCTGCCCGCCGCGCAGGACCACATCATAGAGCAGATCATGGATGCGGTCGAGCGCCCATTTACCGCTGTAGATGTTCATCTCTTCGATCGTCTCCCAGCGCATGAATGTGGAAAGCAATCCCGCCAATCCAAGGATGTGGTCGAGATGCCCGTGGGTGATCAGAATATGACTCAGGTTCTTAAATCCGATCCCAGACTGCAGGATCTGGCGTTGTGTGCCTTCGCCGCAATCGATCAGGAAGCGGTACTCGTCGTGCTTGAAGACTTGCGCGGAGAGACCGCGTTTGGCGGAAGGGGCGGAGGCGGAAGTGCCCAGGAAGACAATTTCAAACATAAGGAGTATTGTACCTCATTCAAAAAACAGGAATCCTTCCCAGGAGAAAGTGACACACTGGCTGGTCTCATCACGAATAACCTTGGCCAACTCAACCGGATTGTCCCGATGCCCTCGGGACGGCAGCCAATCTTTATTGGAATCATGGGAAATTCCATGGTTTGATGAAAAGAACATCTCATTCCGGCAATTGCTCATCCTTTCCAGAGCATTTGCAGATGGGGTAAAATTCCTTCAGGAGCTGAGTATGAAAATCAATTCTCCTGCCTTTGAACCGGGCAACCTCGAACGACGCGAGATTCAAGCCCAATTCTTCGCTTATCTAATTCGCGGGTATATCAATGCACTTGGCCGGGATCGAGCCATGCAGCTGGCTTCCAACGCGATCAGGGAAGATGCCATGCAAATCGGCAGAAATATGGTCTGGAAATATAATGGAAATACCTTGGCAGAATTGCTCAAAGTGATAAGAGAAGTCTGGGCGGAAGGGGCTGCCCTGGAATTTGAAATTCAGGAGCAGACCGGGCAAATACTGAGTTTCAAAGTAACGCGTTGCCAATATGCTGAGTTATATGATCGTCTCGGTATGAAGGAGTACGGCTTCTGCCTGTCCTGTAATCGGGATGAAGCGTTCTTCCAGGGTTTCAACCCTCGTATGAAATTAATCCGCAATCAAACCATCATGCAAGGCGCACAGACCTGCGACTTTCGAATCATTCTGGAACAGAAAGAACCGGATGGTTAAACCAAATCCGGAGCCACCGATCGTTTTCTCCATAACTGTATTCCGAGAATTGTTCCATTGACCAACAATGCCAACAGGGTGGCTAAGGCATACACAAGCCAGATATTGCTTCCCTCAATAAATGACCGAATGACCAGAAAGAAAGCTACATAGGAAAAAAGACCCAGGCTCACTCCCTGGATAAACCGGCGGACTGCGGTCGGGCCGCCCTGTCGATGAGAAAAAGTGACCATGACAAATGTGAATATCGGGAAAGGCGAGAGAAGACCGCTCCATTGCGACCCCAGAGTATTGGCCCCGGTCGTGATCAGAACGACGATCAAGGTTGCAAAAATTATGCGGGCGGGAAGGTCCCATGCAGGCGGCAAAATCGGTGGGGCCGATCCAACCTTTTTCCCCAGGGTTAGCGTGCCTGCAAGCAGGACCAGCGGTACGATGATTGTGGTAAGCAATGGATCGATCTGTAGTAAAGATATCCCCGTGACCACGACCAGATACAGGAAGATGGAGAAGAGAGAGGCTAGGTACCAGGGAAAACGTTTGGAAGTATACACGTAAGTGACATAGAAGGCTGTTACCGGCATTAATCCTTGCATGGCGGAATTGGCCGCAATCGCCGCGAAGTGCCGGCCCTGTTCCACAGCCAGAAAGACCGAGACCGGGCCGGATGTCAGCGGCAGACCGATTAATAGTCCGCCAATGGCTTCTCCCCACCGCCGTGCAACCAGTGTCACAAAAATAACGATCAGAGGGGTCATGATCAGTTTCAAAATTAATATGTTCGTGTCCATCTCAATAATCCTGTCCAGGAATTTTTAACCCAACAAGAAGCGTGCCAGCCTCCCGGCAATCAAATGCAGGTGAAGGTGGGGAACGGTCTGCCCGCCATGCGCACCGGTGTTGATTATCAACCGGTAGCCATTTTCGGCCACGCCCTCCTTCGCCGCCAGTTCCTTCGCCACCAAAACCATATGTCCCACCAGCAGGTCGTCATCAGGGTTCAGCGTATTGACCGAATCTATGTGCCGGTTGGGAATGACTAGGATATGCGTACGGGCAATCGGGTGGATATCGCGCAATGCGGTAACCAGCTCATCGCGATAGATGATGGTGGCAGGGGCTTCACCGGAAAGGATTTTACAAAAGATGCAGAACATGGGCAGGGCTCATTCCAAATGAAGGAAAAGATTAATGGATGGGTCCGTAAACAGGCGAACAAACACTGACATAATACTTCATTTCGGCGGGTTTATTGGCCCAGGCATAGCTGGCAGCCGCCTGCCCAATTTGGATGACATCCTTTACATGGAGGGCCGCATCCGTGTCCCAATAACGCGGCAGAACCATCAGTGGATCGTTGACCGGGCCATCAGGTATCCAGGTGTCGCGCTTGGGATCGCCGGTATCTGCCAGCGGAACCCAATTGAACATTAATGGTCCACGCGGGTTGGTGGTGAACCCCAACCGGTAACCAGATTGGCGCGCCAATGCGACCGCATGCGGCGTAAACCCGCCGCCCGGCCAGATAAATGCAATCGGCTTCTTGTTAAAATGTTCTTGGAAAACAACCATCGGACCGTTCAACTCGCCAAGAATATACGCGTCAGTAGATGGAAGAGTTATCGGATCAGAAACCACTCCGTGGGCCTGGTAATCCACCCAGCCTTCCGCGTTCAATTCCTCCTGCTGTTTCCAATTTGCTGCCGTGGTTAAATCGTCGCTGATCCAGGCATTGACCACCGGCCAGCCGTAATTCAGCCAGTAAGGACGAAATAGAACATTAAAGTAGGAAGCGGCATGCTTATCATCGGTTACCAGCAGGACGGAGCGTTGAGGGATTTTGGAGTTGTTCTCGAGGAAGCCGTCTAATTGCAGCGTGGTAATCGCCTGAAAGCCATTCTGGTGAAGGCTTTTCATCAATTGTCGGAAATTGAATCCTGAAATTTGGTTGGGATTGGTTATGACCGCATCTGTAATTTCGTGAAACATGATCACCATCACCACCGTCCCGGGAGCGCTATTCCCCGAGGACCATTTATCGTCCAGGTACTGGCAGGGCGCCTGGATATAGGTATGCGGTGTGTCCAGTGGGTTTAGCAGCGCAGTCTGGTATGGGCCGGGCAGAGCTGGAGCAGTGCGGGTCGGCGATGGCGGCGAAGTTGGGCTGACTGCCGGCGTCCCGGCTGCACTCTGGCGGGCGAACGCATCCGGCGTTCTGGAGCGGGTTGGACTCAATTTCGATAGAAAACCCCCAGGCGAACAGGCAGTTAACCATAGAAACACCAGGAGTAGAGTACCGGGAAAGCTTTGTCGAGCCATGCTAATTAATTTTCAAGCGCAATATGCAGCGGCGTAGTAAAGACTTCATATTCCTGCGGTCTGTGCAGGGAATTCGTTACTATTACGGGATTGGCCCAAGCGTTGGGGCGCAGACGATATCGTAATATTCCTGTTCTGTGGCTTTGTTCTGCTGGGCGTAGGCGGCGGCATCCTGCGAGATCTTGACGATATCATCCAGATGCTTGAGTGCATCCGTATCCCAATAGCGCGGCAGGACCATCAAAGGATCATTCATGGGACCTTCGGGTTGCCAGGTCGGTCCGTGCACATCGGTAATTTTGTCTCCCAGCGGAACCCAATTGAACATCAACGGTCCGCGTGCATTGGTTGTAAACCCCAGCTGGTAGCCCAACTGGCGCGCCATTTGGATTGATCGAGTGGAGAATCCTCCTCCCGGCCAGATAATGGCAATGGGCACTTTATTGAAATGCGTTTTGAATGCATCGATAGAGCCTTGCAATTCACCCATGATGTAGGCGTCTGATACGCCCGGCCACATAGGGGTATTGTGGACTACGCCGTGCGCCTCGTAATCCACCCAACCTTGGCTGTTGAGCGTTTCCTGCTCCTTCCAGAGGGCTGCGTCGATGGAATCGCGCGAGGCGCTGATCCAGGCATTCACCACCGGCCAGTGGTCCCCCTGCCACCATGGCAGAAAATATTGGGTGAAATATGCTGCATGGTGGCGATCATCCACGATCAGGATAACCGAGCGAGGCGGGATCTTGGCATTATGGTACAGGAAGCCAGACAATTGCGCGGTGGTGATGGCCTTGAAACCGCGACTCTCCAGCCCCCCCATCAGTTGTGTGAACTCGGCCTGCGAGATCTGGTTGGCGCTAATGGTATCCCCCGGCGCCATGATGGAATGGAACATGACCGGAATAACCACGGTTCCGGGTGCGCTGTTTTTCGAGGACCATTTATCCTGCAGGTACTGGCAGGTATTGGCGATATAAATATGAGGTGGATCGACCGGATTCTGGAGGGCACTCTGGAAAACCCCCGGGAGTGCTGGAGGGGTCCGGATGGCTGTCAAAGTGGGGATGGCAGTGGCTGTGGGAGAATTCGTCGGGGCGAGGGTCAGGGTTGGACTGGCCACTGCCTTCGCGCTGGCCGTGGGAGAGACCTGCGGCGTGACTTTGCCGGCGCAGGCCACCAAGCAGAACATAATGAAGAGCGAGCACAATGTCAGTCGCATAATTTCCTTGTTACTTTTTGGGGGAAAGTGCATAGATACGGTATATTGCATCTTTATATACAACCGGGATAGATTGGCAAACGGTGAATTTGTCACTCCGCTCAACGACGGCATAGGTCACACCATATTTTGTGAATGTATTCTTGAGCGCTAGACACGGATTGTCTCCCTGGCCAGATTCATAGAAATAACTATCCCATTGGAGGCGCTGGTACCATTTCATCACATCTTGATCGCGGTAGGGGATGGAGTCGAAATCCGCCAAGATTGGCGCACCAGTCACCAGACGGAAATTTGCCAGCTTGGATGGGATCATGTAAATATCTCCAGGGGATTTGTGCGAAGCGACATAGTTCATCATCGGATTGGCCGGATCAGCCAGCAAATCAGCGGTCTCGATCTGGAAGCGCATCACCCCGACCACTATCAAGCCACCAATTCCAATCAGCGAAAGGATGCGTAGCCGCTGGCTGGCATGCAGGCTGGGCTGCCAGGCATCCATGATACGGGTTATCAAATCCGCCAGCAGTACGCTGACACCGAGCGGGACAAGCAAAATCGAGACCCGCCACGGGAAGAGCAGCGCCAGGGTATTGCTGCCGGTAACCACCTGGAGTAGTGTTAGCACCACGGAAGAAACGGTCAAAATCAAGAATATGGGGAAAAGGCGCTTCCGGCTGAGTACTGCCAGGGCCGCCAGTACGATAATGCACTGAACAATGACGGTCCAATTTATCCATCGCCC
Source organism: Anaerolineales bacterium (assembly GCA_050014715.1). Classification (GTDB taxonomy): domain Bacteria; phylum Chloroflexota; class Anaerolineae; order Anaerolineales; family Villigracilaceae; genus UBA877. The sequence continues at coordinate 23,391 of JBEKCT010000018.1, forward strand.
AATCAAAGCATGCTGAGGAATACGGAAATACACCAGGAAGTGCTGGGCTTCGGCATATAAAATGGGGTTGGAGGGACGGAAAATCACCAGGGTATACACGAGAATTGGCAGGACGGGAACCAGGACTTTTAAGCCAAAGAGTATTACTGCTTTCACCTGGCGGATCTCTCGAAAGATCACCCATAGGTACGCCAGGGTCAGAACGCCGCCGCACAACAGGTAGGTTGGATGTACAGTTACGGCCACCACTATAGCCAGTATCGCCGCGTTTCGCCGGTTTGCTAGGAACAGGTATAGGGACAGCACCAGGAAGACTGCAAAAGTGCTTGGTTGGAAAACCTGCCCGAGCAGGCGCTGACCAGCCACACCGCCCTCCACCATAAAAGTAGCATCGGACCCCGCCAGCTTGGAAAGCAGGTAACGTAGGGCAGCCGAATGAGCACCCAGGAATAGTGCCACGAAAAGCAGGCTGCGGGTTTTCGAACTATGCAGATTAAAAAGCAGATCCATCAAACCGTAGACGCTGAATAGATAGACCCCCATCAGCAATGCATAATAGAAATAAAACAGCAAGTTACTGTGCGTCAACGCATAGGTCAAGTAGATCAAGGCGCTAAAGACCGGGGTCGGATCTGGAGTACCGGCGAGCCAATCCCGGTTGAGGAAACCCAGCCCGGCGCGCGCCAAGCCATGCAGAAAATACTGGTTCTGGTTGGAAGTATATAAGGGAGACTGGGCATAGAGGATGGTGAAAATGACTGCCCAGGCCAGGAAAGCGCCAAGGGCAGTCCACCATGCGCGTCCAATTTTCAGACGAATTGGCATATTTTATTTTGAAATGTCACAGAAGCAAGGATTGCTGACCCTGTAATCCTACTCGTTGTTCTCACCCTTTATGAATGCTTCGGTCTTTTCGCGGCAGATGTCATCCCTGAATTGCCTGGGCGGAGTTTTGAAAAAATAGGAAGAAGGTCCGATGATCGGCCCAGAAAGACCGCGGTCGAGCGCCAGCTTGGCACAACGTACGGCATCGATCACAACGCCGGCGGAGTTTGGGCTGTCCCACACTTCCAGTTTGCATTCCAGGTTCAAGGGCACATCGCCGAAGGTGGTGCCTTCCATCTTGATATAGCAGAACTTGCGGTCGGTCAACCACGGCACATGGTCCGAGGGTCCCACATGAATATCATCCGGATCCATGTGGTAAGGGATCATGCTGGTGACTGCGCCGGTCTTGGAGATCTTCTTGGATTCCAGACGCTCGCGTTCCAGCATATTCAGGAAATCGGTATTGCCGCCGAAATTGAGCTGATATGTGTGGTCGATCCGCACGCCGCGATCCACAAACAGGCTGGCCAGCAGACGATGCAAAATGGTGGCACCAACCTGGGATTTGATATCATCACCCAGAATGGGCAGGCCGGCATCCTTGAAACGTTTGCCCCAATACTCCGAGGAAGAAATAAAAACCGGGATGCAATTGACAAAAGCGCAACCGGCCTCCAGGATCTGCTCCACGTACCATTTGGTTGCCATCTCCGAGCCAACCGGTAGATATGAGATCACCACGTCTGTTTTCGTATCTTTGAGCAACTGGACGATGTCGGCGGTCGGGCCAGGCGCCTTGGTGATCATCTGGGAAAGGTACTTACCCAGGCCGTCATGGGTCATGCCGCGCACCACCGGGACGTTCAGGCGCGGTACGTCACAGAACTTAATGGTGTTATTCGGTTCGGCATAGATGGCCTCGGCCAGATCCTTGCCCACTTTGGTGACATTGATGTCAATCCCCATGGTGAATTCTATGTCCCGGATGTGGTAGCCGCCCAAGTTGACATGCATGATACCGGGCACACTGGCATCCTCGGCCGCGTCCTTGTAATATTCGACCCCCTGGATGAGCGACGAGGCGCAGTTGCCTACACCAATAATCGCGACACGAACTTTCTTTTCACTCATATTTTCTCCTAAAAGAATATTTTTGTCACCTTGATAAACGGGGAGGTCGCTTGTGAACAGGCGGATGTACCACCTAGCTCACAGCCTCAATCCTGCCACTGCTTATTGAATGGAACCTTTTTTACCGGTTGCAGTAAGTGTACTACATCTGTTGCAGTATAATCGAATCACCTATGGATGCGGAAAAGACTCTTTCCTCGGGAAAACGTTCCTATCGTTTGGAACGTCTAATCGAGATCAGCCGTGCCATGAGCACTGCGCTGGAGCTGGAACCATTCCTGGATGCGCTGATCGCGACTGCCGGTGAGCTGACCGGTTGTGAAACAGCCTCGATCCTCGAATTGGAAGAGGACGGAGATCAATTGCGTTTTCTGGCCGTGCCCAAGTTCCACCAGGATTTGTTGAAACCAGTCAAAGTGCCGATGCAGGCCAGTGTAGCCGGGTGGGTGCTCGAACATGGACAAGCAGCGGTTATCCCGGACGTTATCGCTGAACCTCTTCACTTCAAAGGCGCCGACCAGGCCACTAATTTCGTGACTCGTTCCCTGGCGGCGGTTCCCATCACTTTCCAGGGGGAAAAATTGGGCGTGCTGGAAGTGGTCAATAAAACTGGTGCAGCCAATTATACCGAGGAAGACCTTGCAATCCTAGAGGTCCTGGCATCACAGGCAGCCTGTGCAATCCAGAATTCACACCTTGTTAATAAAGTAAAAAAGTCACAAGACCAGATTACCCAACTCGACCGCATGAAAAGCGACTTCATTGCCATTTCTTCGCATGAACTGCGCACCCCACTGGGACTCATCCTTGGACACGCCACCTTCCTGCGTGAAGTTATTCAACCGGATTTCCGTGACCAGTTGGATATCATTGTGCTTAATTCCATGCGGCTAAAGGAAATTATAGACAGCATCGCCAAGATGGATAATGCCCAGACCGGCATGGCCAGCCTGCGTGCCCGCCCGATTTCCATCAAGCAAATTGTCCAGGAAGTAATGGATTCGTTCATGCAGGAGGCCGGGAGTAAACAACTCACACTGGCTGCTGATATGGGAAAAAGCGATCTGCTCCTGGAAGGGGATGCTTCCAAAATTTCCATCGCCTTGAGTAATGTGGTCAAGAATGCACTCGACTTCACCAACCCTGGTGGGCATGTGTCCATTGTGGCAGAGCAGATTCCGGGACATGTCAAAGTCTCCGTCATTGATGATGGGATCGGGATTCCTGCCAAAGACCTTCCGCATGTTTTCGAACGCTTCTATCAGGTGGAATCGCACCTGACCCGCAAGCATGGCGGCATGGGTCTGGGTCTGTCTGTCGCTAAAGTCATGACGGAATTGCACGGTGGGCGGATCTGGGCGGAAAGTGTGAAAGGCAAAGGAAGCAAATTCACCATCCTTCTGCCGGTCATCCCGCGCCAGGCCAAAACTACCAGCGGTTTCCACGTGACCTGAATCCATGGAACCCACTTTCGTCATCGCTGGTCGTCTACGCCGGGATTATCTGCTGCCCCCGGTGGGCCGTCCACTGGTAGACGTGCCGGGTGGCGATTTGCTTTATACCGCCGCTGGCTTGGGGGTATGGGACGGCAATCTCGGGCTGCTGGCGCGCGTAGGCGAAGATTATCCCCACGAGTGGTTGCGTTCCTTTGAGAAACACGGCTGGGATACACGCGGAATCCACATCCTGGCCGGCGCACTCGATTTGCGTTATTTCCAGGCCCGTCTCGACCCACTTACCTTCCAACGCGCCAACCCGGTCACTCATTTCGCCCGCATGCACCTGCCCTTTCCCAAGTCCCTGCTCGGCTACCAACCGCCGGCCGACACTGACGATCGTAAGACCATTTCCCCTACCTCACCGCGTCCGGTGGATATCCCGACAGACTACCTGAATGCACATGCCGCCCATTTGTGCCCGCTCGATTATTTGACCACCAGCCGCCTGCTCTCCACTTTCAGGCAGGCAAACGTCACTTTCCTCACCCTGGACCCGGCCGCGGCTTTTATGACCGCTTCATCCCTTGAAGATTTGCACAGCCTGCTACAGGGAGTGACTGCCTTCCTGCCATCCGAAGAGGAACTGCGTACCATTTTCTGGGGCCACACCGACGATCTATGGGAGATGGCCGAAACCTTGGGAAGCTTTGGCTGTGAGTTTATCGTGATAAAACGCGGGGCGCACGGTCAAATGCTCTACGATGCCGTCGCCAAGAAACACTGGGAAATTCCCGCCTACCCGGCCGGATTGAATGATCCCACCGGAGCAGGCGATTCATTCTGCGGTGGTTTTTTGGCCGGCTACCAGAAAACGTTCGACCCCGTGCGTGCAGTTTTATTTGGAAGCGTCTCTGCTTCCTTGACCATCGAGGGCAGCGGTGCGTTCCATGCCCTGGATGCCCTGCCAGGCCTGGCGCAGGCCCGCCTGGACTCGCTGGCTGGCCTGGCGCGGGAGGTATAATTTTATTCAAACGCACAAGTTATTCCGGCTTGTTTGCCCATGAATAATTCCATCACCCGCCTGCTCGACCTTGCAATCGCCATTCAGCAAATTGCTGCCCCCACCTTCCACGAAACCAAACGGGCCAAGTTCGTGCTCTCCAGGTTTATAGATGAAGGGCTGCAGGATGTGGAAATCGATTCCACCGGAAATGTCCATGCGCGCCTTGGCAGCACTAAACCCAGCCTCGACGCCAGCCCACCTCATAAGCCGCTGGTTCTTTCCGCCCATCTCGACACGGTCTTTCCCACCAGCGTTGACTTGAGTATCCGCCACACGCCGGGGCGCATCCTGGCCCCGGGCATCGGGGACAACTCGCTGGGTGTGGCCGGATTGTTTGGCCTGCTCTGGGCATTGCGTGAGCGCAACCAGTCCCTTCCCGGCGATCTGTGGCTGGTGGCGAATGTTTGCGAGGAGGGGTTGGGAAATTTACGCGGCATGCGGGCAGTGGTTGACCGGTTCGGGTCCAGCCCTCTGGCATACGTGGTTGTCGAAGGCATGGCATTGGGTCAAATTTACCTGCGCGGGCTGGGGGTGCAGCGTTATCGCATCAGCGTTCATACCGCCGGCGGTCACTCATGGATTGACTATGGGCAGCCTTCCGCCGTTCACGAGTTGACAGCCCTTGCCACCCGCATCACTGCCTTGGAACTGCCGCGCCAGCCGCGCACCAGCCTGAACGTGGGCATCATCTCCGGCGGTTCGTCGGTCAATACCATTGCCGCCGAAGCCATGCTGGAGCTGGACCTGCGCTCGGAAAGCGCAGACAGCTTGAAAAGTCTGGCCGGGCAGGTGGAACAAATTGTCCAATCTCTGCAAAGGCCGGGGGTACGCATGGAGATGGAGAACATCGGTCAACGGCCCACGGGCGGGCTTCTGGAAAATCACTGGCTGGTAAAACTGGCACAGGATTGCTTGCGCGCGGTCGGCATCGAACCACGCCTTAATATTGGTTCCACCGATGCCAACCTGCCGCTCAGCCTCGGTTTCCCTTCCATAACGATTGGCCTGACCACCGGCGGCAAGGCTCATTCAATCCACGAATATATACAGGTTGCTCCACTCGAAAAGGGAGTGGAGCAACTGGTAAGACTGGTAAGCCAGGCCTGGGACTAGAATCAGTCAGCCCAATCAAGCCTGCATGCACTGAATTACGGCGTCACCAAACTGAGAGCATTTCACTTCCGTGGCACCATCCATCAGGCGGGCAAAATCGTATGTGACAATCTTGGAATTAATCGCACAACTCATGCCTCCAAGGACCAAATCGGCAGCCTCATCCCAACCTATGTAACGCAGCATCATTTCCCCCGAAAGGATGACCGAACCCGGGTTGACCTTATCCAGGTCGGCATATTTGGGCGCGGTCCCATGTGTGGCTTCGAAAATGGCATGGCCTGTTTCGTAATTGATATTGGCACCGGGAGCAATGCCAATCCCGCCCACCTGTGCGGCCAGCGCGTCGGAGAGATAATCTCCGTTCAAATTCAGGGTGGCGATCACATCGTAATCGCGCGGACGGATCATCGTGAATTGCAAGGTTACATCCGCAATCGAGTCTTTGATCAGCAGCTTCTTTTCCCACTTACCGTCACCGTGTGTATCCCATAATTTCAGGGCTGCTTCGACTTCCTGCTTAATCTCATCCTGTTGATCGGGAGACATCATCTCGAAGCCGGGATCAATGCTTCTGGCATTCTCTTCCAAACTCAAGTTGGGATTATTTTCCTTGTTACCCAAAATCCAGGTCTCGCGTTCGGTAACGATATCACTGCGAAATTCGCGTTTGGCCAGGGCATAACCCCAATCCTTGAAAGCACCCTCGGTGAACTTCATGATATTGCCCTTATGCACGAAATTCACACTCTTACGTTTGTTCGCCAGCGCCCATCGAATGGCAGCCCGGACGAGCCGTTCCGTGCCCTGGACCGAGACCGGCTTGATCCCAATGCCGGCGGTATCGGGAAAACGGATTTTGGCATATTCCTTCGGGAAGGTTTCCTTGAAAAATTGCTTGAACTTGCGGTTATCTTCGGTACCATTTGCGAATTCAATGCCAGTGTATATATCTTCGGTGTTCTCACGGAAGATGACCATATCCATGTATTCGGGGTGTTTCATCGGCGAAGGAACGCCCTCAAAATAGCGGACCGGGCGCTGGCACACGTACAGGTCGAGTGCCTTGCGCAACGCCACATTGAGGGACCGCATGCCGCCACCGATCGGCGTGGTGAGTGGGCCCTTAATTCCCACCAGGAACTCGGTGAAAGCCTGTACGGTCTCATCCGGTAGCCAGGTCTGGAACTGCCGGAAGGCCTTTTCCCCGGCATACACTTCCATCCAATGGATCTTGCGCTTGTTGCCGTAGGCTTTCTGAACGGCCGCATCGAAAACTCGTACCGAGGCGCGCCAGATATCACGCCCGGTGCCGTCGCCTTCTACGAATGGGATGATCGGTTGGTCTGGCACTTGCAGCCTGCCATCTTTTATGGAAATCTTTTCCCCGCCTGCAGGGATTTTTACCTGGGTATATGTCATGTCTTTTCTCCGTTGGAATTATTCAGCTCTGAATTATAACAAACTGTACCAGAGTAATATTAGGATTTACTTTGAATCATAATGGAAGCTTTGTTGAAGGGTTGGAGCAATTGTTCAAAAACCATGGAACTTGACCTCCAGGACGCAGGTCGCCTGGCTCAACCCCAAACCTGCGATTCCCTTGACTGTCCGTCCTTACAACCTGGTGCAGACAATGCAGGCAGAGTCATGGACCAGATAAAAATTCTTTATATTTTGTGTCTTTACGCCTTGATGGTTAGAATTATTGAATAATCTTCAAATAAAAACCGGATCCTGGCTGGGTCCGGTTTTGGGGGAAACAATGAGATGATTAAATAGGTCTGACGTTGGTGGCCTGCAGGCCCTTGGGGCCCTGCTCGACCGAGAACTCCACTTTCTGATTCTCCTCCAGGCGTTTATAGCCTTCCATCTCGATGGCTGAAAAATGGACGAATACGTCCTCGCCACCCTCGCGGCCGATAAAGCCAAAGCCCTTGGTGGCATTGAACCATTTGACGGTACCCACGAAACGTTCTTCTGACATCTTTCTTTCTCCTGCAAAAGTATTTTTGCACTTACCCTGCCATGCCGAGGCACAGCCAGGCGTGCGATCAAAAGATTATCATGGATACGAACAGGTGTCAAGTAAAGTTTTCTATTTGTTGAGTTTTCATCACTTTACCTGCGGGCGTCTGACCGGATAAAGGGCCGGTCAACCGAAGGGCTGGTCAGCAGGCCATAGCGATTTGGTTTGCGGTAGGCGTTGCCCCAGACTTCGTTGGCCCGGTAAGCCCGCAGCCAGTCCAGGTCAAACTCTGCCAGGTAGATGCCTTCATGACCGTCGGCCTGCACGAGGCAGGTATCGCGGGAACCGGCCTCCTTAAAGGCAATCCCATCAAAAGCAGCCGAACGCCCATTTTCCTGCGGGATGGCATAATTGGCCATGGCCACCCCGAGCATGTTCTCGAAGGCACACGCCCGGAACTGGCCGATACGGTTGTCTTCCAGCTCGCAGGCATTGGGAGTGAGAATCAGTTCGGCCCCCTTAAGCATCAGTATGCGGGCGCTCTCCGGGAACTCGCGATCGAAACAGATCATGGCACCCACCTTGACAGGACCGTAAGCCGTATCGAGATCGCACACGAAAAAGTATTCGCCGGGGGTCAGACCAGCTTCCCGGTCGAAGTCGCACGTGTGGACCTTGCCATAGGTCAGGCTGATCTCGCCATGCCGGTCGATCAGGGAGAGGCTGTCGCGCGGGCCACCCTCCCACTGTTCCAGGTAGGTCACTCCGATCGCCATATCCAGGTCCCAGGCCAGCTTCCGGAAGGAGTTCACAAAATCGCTGTCCCGTCCGATAGCTTGCTGCTGCCAATATTCAACCTGGTCAGGCAGCGAGGAATCGGGCAACTGGTAGCCGATATTCCACATCTCGGGGAACAGGGCGATATCCGCCCCCTGTTGTCTGGCCTTGCGGCAGTATTGCCGGCCTTTGTCCAGGTTGGCGGCCTGGTCATAGCCGGCGGAGAGCAATTGAAGCAGGGCAACTTTTAATTTGCTCATATGTTGATCCTTTACTTATTTGACAATGTCAGATTACTTTTTTCCACCATGAAGGGCACCAAGCAGCTCGAAGAAAAGACCCTTTCGTTGGAATATAACATTGTCCAACCAAACACGATTATTCTCCAACCATCTGCACCACCAGTTCGCGCTTACGCGGGCGGATGTCGAAATCGATGTAAATAACCTGCTGCCAGGTACCCAGTGTGAGCGTCTTCTCCACGAAAGGAATGGTCAGGGAGGGTCCCAGCAGGGAGGCGCGCATGTGCGAGTGGCCGTTGCCGTCGTCCCAGGTGGCGTTGTGAGCATAGTCCCGGTTGGAGGGAATGAGTTCCTCGAACATGCGCTTCAGGTCGGCGACCGCGCCAGACTCGAACTCGACGGTGGTCAGCGCGCTGGTGGAAGACGGGCAGAAGACCGTCAGTGTGCCAGACTTGAGGGCGGATTTTTCCACCAGGCGAACCAGTTCGCGCGTGATATCGTGAATATCGGTATTGCCGTGCGTATCGAGGGAAATGCTGGCGGTTTTAACGGACATGATTGTGCTCCTTAATCATCCAGAGATGAACACAAAAAAAATTTAACCACGAAGTACACGAAGTGCATAAAGGATAATAATTAAGAGTTCTTGCCGCGGTGGATGGAGTCATCGCCAAATTTGTCGTGAATTTTATCCAATGTCTCCTGCAATTTGCGGGCTTTTTCGGTCTGGGCGCCCCACAACTCCATCTGGCGCAGGGGGGCACCCAGCCCGCTGACGCCTACGCCGATCAAGCGGACGGCCTGACCCTTCGAACGGACTCTGCCGAGCAGGTCAAGCGCAGTGCGGTAGATCTGCTCATCCTGGTCGGTTGGCTGGGGCTGGCTGATCTGGCGTGTCAGGGTGGTGAAATCGGGCCAGCGCAGTTTGATCCGGACGGTGGTGCCGGCCATCCCGGCCTGGCGCAGGCGCCGGCCAACTTCGGCGGAGAGCTCGCGCAGGGTACCGGCAAGCGCTTTATCGTCACGTACGTCCCGGGCAAAGGTGGTCTCCTGGCTGACGGATTTAACGGTGTGCTCGGGTGCCAGTGGGCTGTCATCCACTCCGCAGGCGCGCCATCCCAGATAAAGACCATTCTCGCCGAACCAGCGCGCCAGGTCAGCCGGCGGGCGGCGGGCAATGTCGCCGATGGTTTTGATGCCATAGCCGGCCAGTTTGGCGGCGGTCTTGGGACCCACGCCCCACAGCATTTCCACCGGCAGCGGCTCCAGGAAGGCCGCTTCGGTCCCGGGCGGGACGACCGTCACGGCGTTGGGAGGCGTATCCTTTTGGGCGGTCTTTTTGCCCACTTCAGTGGCTATCTTGGCAACCAGTTTGTTGGAGGCCACGCCAACTGAGCAGGGCAGGCCGAGTTCGTCATTGACACGCTTCTGCAGGCGCCGGGCAATGGCCGGCCGGTCTTCATGCAGGTCGCTGATGTCGACGAAGGCTTCGTCAATCGAGATCTGTTCGACCAGCGGAGAGAGATCCCCCAGGCGCTGCATGACTTTATCAGACATTTCGCCGTAATTGCCGCGATGATGCGAGATGACCAGCAGGCCCGGGCAGAGCCGCAGCGCCCGGCTGGTGGGCATGGCGGAACGGACACCGAAGCGCCGGGCGGCGTAGGAGCAGGAGGCCACCACGCCACGTTGATCCGGCCGGCCGCCGACCGCAAACGGCTTGCCGCGCAGGGTCGGGTCGTGCAGTTCTTCGACGGAGCAGAAGAAGGCATCCAGGTCCAGGTGCAGGATGGTGCGGGGCATATTAAGATTATACAATATTCATCCCTCGAAAAAGCAAATGGGAACGAATGGGATGATCCGGACCAACCGTTCAGGTGAATATTAGCATATATGTTCTATTTTCGGAAGGCCAGAAAATGAATAAAAAAAAAACGGGGATAACGGCTGCCGGTGGGCAGCTCACCCCGAGAGTACTGGTTGACCGGTCTGCGGAACACTTTTACAATACATGCAGGATATGAAAAATCAAGTTCCACTGACCGGATCATTATCCAGCAAGCCGGGCGCGGCGCCGCCTCGCAAAGGATGGCAGGTTGTCTGAGAGGTACATCGCGCTGCTGCGCGGTATCAACGTCGGCCGGGCGAACCGGGTGGCCATGGCAGACCTGCGCGCGCTTGTCGCTGAGCTGAGTTACAGCGGCGTTCGGACCCTGCTCAACAGCGGCAACGTTGTCTTCGACGCAGATGAAACTGACACGGCGGAAGCTTCTGCACGGATCGAACAAGCGCTGGATGCACATCTGCACGTTTCGGCCCAGGTGCTCGTGCTCAGCGCGGCCGGGCTGGCAGCGGTTGTAGCCGGTAACCCCCTGACCGGGATCGCCAGCGATCCGTCGCGCCTGATGGTCACCTTCCATAGCGGGCCGGTCGATCCGGGACGATTGGAGCACCTGCTGCTGCAGGACTGGTCGCCCGAGGCGCTGGCGCTCGGTGCACACTCCGCCTACCTGTGGTGCCCGGCGGGCTTTATCAAGAGCCGGTTGGCCCGGGCGGCGGAGCGTGCGCTCGCAGACAGCCTGGCCACCACGCGCAATTGGGCCACCGTTTTAAAACTGGATGCGCTGGCGAAAGCTGAGGCGTTACCAGCCCCGGCTCTGGACGCTCACATCTCAGAGCAGCGAACCGGAAGTCGCTAGCCATAGTGAATTCATTCCGATCAAGCATAGTCCATACCGGCCTACGCCAGTAATAAACACTGCTGACAATCAAATCCATGCCATAAAATGTACTTCTACAGGTATTGAGAGGTTGTCCGAAAAGTCCCGGGCAGCCTTTTCTTTTTTAAGGAAACGTGATTCAATAGGGGTATGAAACGAAAACCTGCTGCCCCCGTCTTCAAGCCTTACGTAATGAACCAGGTGGCCTTGATGC
>JBEKCT010000019.1:0-33758 GCA_050014715.1 Anaerolineales bacterium
GATCGATATCAGCGACTTTGCCGTCGGCCTTTCCCGCCAGCTTTACGGCCTTTCAATGAATTCAGAACGCTCTGATCATCGCATGTACGAACAATGGCATTCCCTAGGGATCCTTGGGTTAATCACTGCCTTCAACTTCCCGGTGGCGGTCTGGTCGTGGAACTCCACCCTGGCGGCGGTTTGCGGCGACACGATCATCTGGAAGCCGTCCTCGTACACGCCCCTAACGGCGGTCGCGGTGACCAATATTGCCAACCGGGTGATGGCTGACCATAACCTGAGCGGCATCTTCAACCTGATCATCGGTTCCGGGCGCGAGGTTGGGGAAAAGATGCTCAATGACAAACGCATTCCGTTGGTCTCATTTACTGGTTCAACCGAAATCGGCCAGCACGTTTCGGAGGCGGTCGCAGGGCATTTCGGGCACACCATTCTCGAACTGGGAGGCAACAATGGGATCATCGTCAGCCAGCAAGCTGACCTGGATATGGCAACGCGCGCCATCCTGTTCGGGGCGGTTGGTACTGCCGGTCAGCGCTGTACTTCCACCCGCAGAATTATCATGCAGAAGACCATCGCGGCCGAATTAAGCAATCGTCTGGTCAATGCCTACAAACAGGTTCATATTGGAAATCCAATCGAGCCGGATACGCTGATGGGTCCGCTCGTGGTGCGTGATTCGGTCGAGCAGATGCTGGACGCCATCCAGCAAGCCACACAGGCAGGCGGGCAGGTGCTTTACGGCGGTCATGCACTGCCGGATATGGGCCCTAACTTTGTCGAACCGACCATCATCAAGATGCCTGCCCAGACCGAGATCGTTAAGATGGAGACCTTCGCCCCCATCCTTTACCTGCTCGAGTTCGAAACCATCGAAGAGGCGATTCATCTGCACAATGACGTTCCGCAGGGACTTTCCAGCGCGATCTTCACTGACTCGCTGCGCGAAGCAGAATTGTTCCTTTCCCGGGATGGTTCGGACTGCGGCATTGCCAATGTCAATATAGGCACATCCGGAGCGGAGATCGGAGGAGCCTTCGGTGGTGAGAAAGAAACCGGCGGAGGGCGCGAGTCCGGTTCAGATGCCTGGAAGGCCTACATGCGCCGGCAGACCAATACAATCAACTGGTCGCATGACCTGCCCCTGGCCCAGGGAATAAAATTCGGCGAGTGAGCAAAACCTGGCAGGAGTGGATTTTCCACCCCTGCCTTTTTTGGGGAGGCACATGGCTGAAGAAAAGAAAGTTGTTCTTATCACCGGTTCCTCGCGCGGAATTGGAGCGGGTCTGGCGCGCAGCTTTGCCGAAAAAGGCTACGCCGTGGTCATCAACTATCTGAAATCGAAGCAGGCGGCTGGTGAACTCCTGGAAGGTATCAATGCCCGCTGTGGAATGGGTACAGCCCTGGCAATCCGGGCGGATGTTGGATGTCGTAGCGACGTGAGCAGTATGTTCGAGCAGGCCCATGCCCGGTTTAAAAGGGTCGATGTGCTGGTCAATACCGCCGGATTGAACATTGATAAACCTTTCCTGGAAATGTCAGACGAAGATTGGTCGACAGTCCTGGGCACCATTCTCACCGGCACATTCATTTGCTCCCAGGAGTTTGCCCGCCATTACCGTGGAGAGGCAGGTCACATCATCACCTTTGGAGCAGTCACTGCCTTGCGCGGTCGCAAGAACGGGGCGAACTATTGCAGTGCGCGTGCTGGAATCCTGACCCTGACCAAATGCTTGGCCCTGGAACTTGCCCCCAGGATATGTGTGAATTGTGTCACCCCCGGGTATATCAACACAGCGGAGGTCATCGAGCGCTACAAATTGGATGAGCAGGAAAACCTGCAGCGGGCACTCAGTGGCATCCCAATGAACCGGCTCGGAACACCCGAAGACGTTTTCCAGATCATTGATTTCATCATCAACACTTCCAGCTACGTCACCGGCCAGAATTATTTCGTCGATGGCGGGTCATATATGCATTAGAACAGGATGTCCAAGAAAGTCTTAGGACTGCTTTCCGGACTGACTGCGGCTGCCATCTGGGGTGGCATGTATGTGGTCAGCAAAGTGGTCATGCAGGTGATTCCGCCCTTTTCATTGATTGTCTTGCGGCTGGCCTTGGGGATCCTGACCCTCGCCATCATCGTGATCCTACGCAAGAGTTGGAAGGTGACACACCGGCAATTCTGGGGCATCTTTGGCGTGGGAATGGTGGGATATGGCGTTTCCCTGGGTTTCCAATTTGTCGGCACGGAGCTTTCCACCGCTGCAAATGGCGCTCTGGTCACCTCGGCCACTCCCGCCTTTGTTTTGTTGTTTGCAGCGCTGTTACTGGCCGAAAAGATCACCAGCCGGCGCTTGTTGGCACTTGTGATTGCGACGGCGGGCGTGGTAGCGGTCATCGACCCACGTAATGCAATGGTATCCCCCAACTTCTTTTGGGGAAACATCTGCTTGGTAGCCGCTGCGCTTACCTGGGCCCTCTATTCAGTTCTTATTCGCAAAGTCACTCAAGAGACCGATGTCCTGACAACAACTTTGATCGCCTTTATTGGAGGCCTGCCGGTCTGTTTGCCGCTCAGTGGTTGGGAAGTGGCCACACAGGGTTTCCATGCGGTCAGCCTGGGGGTGGTCGGTGGAATCCTGTTTCTTGGCATCATCTCGACTGCACTAGCCATGGTCTTATGGAATTATACTTTTGCGGTTCTGGAGGCCGGGGTTGCTTCGCTGACATTCTTTGCCCAGCCCGTGGTTGGCACTTTGCTCAGTGTGTTATTTCTAAAAGAAAGTATCACTCCATGGTTCATAATGGGTGGGGCGCTGATCGGGGTGGCCCTGCTGATTGCCAGCAAAGCCTGACGATATGACATAACCGCCGCACCAGGTGAATGCCAGGAGCGGCGGTTGAATCGTATTTATGGACGGCAGGCTTTATTTTGCCAGGCGTTTTTTAAAGACTGCTGTGAGGGCAGGGACGATCTGGTACAGATCGCCAACCACTCCATAGCGTGCCAATTTGAAGATCGGTGCTTCCGGATCCTTATTGATGGCAACGATCAGTTTACTGGACCGCATACCAGCCAGGTGCTGAATGGCGCCGGAAATACCACAGGCGATATACAGATTCGGTGAGACAAGCTTGCCGGTCTGCCCAACCTGCATGGAATAGGGGACATACCCGGCATCCACGGCGGCGCGCGATGCACCAACGGCCCCACCCAACGCATCTGCCATTTCCTTGAGCATGCCAAAGCCCTGCTTGGCGCGCCAGATTTCACTTTGCTTCGCATCCAGCCCGGCAGGCGGCTGGAGAGACGGGTTTTCGGACAAGCCCCGGCCGCCCGAAACGATCACATTCGCGTCGGTCAGGCTGACCCCGCCTTCTGCAGTGGAATACCCCTCGACGGTGGTCAGGGCACCAACACTCGCACCAACCTTTGTGACTGGTCCGGACTTCCCGGCCTGCTGAGCAGGTTTGGGGAAGGCGCGCCCACGCAGCGTAATAATCTGTGGCTTTAATGAGGACGTGACTTTGGCCAATACCTTCCCACTATAGACAGGGCGGGTGACCGTCAATTTATCCCCGGAGGCATCCAAGGCTATGGCATCCACCAGCAAGGCAGAATTCAGGTCGATGGCGGCCATGGCTGCCAATTCCCGACCCCGGCTGGTGGTAGGGAAAAGCAGAACATCGCAGCCATGTTGTGAAAAGGCCTGCTTCAGGGTGGCTGCATACAACTCTGCCCGGTAATCTGTCAGATCAGGCGAATCCGCCAGGAGGATTTCATCCACGCCGTATTCGAAGGCGTATTTGATCAAGGTTTCCAGGCTGGTTCCGAAAACCAGAGCAGTAACCTTGCCAAGGGTTTTACCAACCCCGACTGCCTCCCAGGAGGCGGGCAGGGCTTCACCTTTGAAATGGTCAATATAAACCAAAGTGTTCATAGCAGCTTTTCTCCAATAATTTTATCGGCAAGGTGTTCAGCTATTTCCTGCGGGTTGGCGCCAGTCATAAATTCGCAAACCACTTCACGAACTGGAGCATTCTCCAGGGAAAGACTTTCAATCCCATTTGATGGAGCAGGTATGCCCACCTGTGACAACGACCAGGTCGGGATCTCGGCTTTGGAGGCCCTGCGGATACCCATGAAGGATGGATAGCGCGGCTCGCCAATATCCTTTACCAGGCTGATGACCGCCGGTAGTTTGGCAGTGACAATCTGTCTGCCCTCCTCTATGGCGCGCTCCACACGCAAGCTGCCGCCTTCCATCTTTATCACTGAGACGAGCGTGAGAGCCGGCCAGCCCAGCAGGCGGGCCACCTGGGCTGGAGTAGTGCCGGAGTCATCATCAATGGCCTGGCGACCAAAGAAAGCCAGGTCCACTCCGCCGAGTTTTTGGAGGGCGGCAGCCAGGATGCAGGCAACTGCCTGGGGATCCATATTTAACAGTGCAGGATCGGAGATGAGCAGCGCATCATCGGCACCCATCGCCAGGGCGTGTTTCAATGCAATCTTGGCGTCTTCGCCGCCGACAGAGATGGCCGTGACCGTCCCATTGTTGGTCTCCTTCATTTGGAGGGCGGCTTCGACGGCGTATTCATCCCAGGGATTAATGACCAAGGGTGCATCACCCCAGGTGGCCTTGCCGTTTTCGATCTTAATGGTGGCAGTGGTATCGGGGGTTGTTTTGACACAGGCAACGAGTTTCAAGGCAAGCTCCTTTTGGAAAGTATTTTTGGATCAGAAACAACGAGGCAATTTCCCTCTGTTTGGGCATTCACGCCTTAAACCAGGGGTATAGCTTTCATCGTTTTCGGAATTTCCAGCTCCAGCAACTTAAGAATGGTCGGGGCAACCTGGAGTTGCGAGACCGTCTGGCGTGTATCACCTAATCCCGCAATCCCAGGTCTGATGAAATAAAGAGGCACTTCCCGGACTTCCGAAGAGGTGCCGCCATGCCAGCCATCGGCATTGATGCCATGATCTCCGGTGACCAGGATATTGTAACCGGCCTCCATCCATTCTGTTAGAACCATTGCCAGCCATTTATCCTGACGGGTGGCATGATTACGATATTCGCTGGAGTTCGCTCCGTGGATTTCCCCGGCGTTATCCATCCCCATCGGGTGAACCAGCAAGTAATCCGGCTTGAACTTGCGGACCAGCATTCCAGCTGTGGCGAATAATTCTATATCCGGGTAATCATCCTGGGTGTAAAACCGCCCATGTTGGATCAGGTATGATTTATCATCCACTTCCTTATCTTCGATGGGATCGAAAGGAGAACGGTTATACAACTCAGAAAACCAATAGTAGGCTGCTGCGGCGGTGATTCTACCGGCTGCACAGGCGCACCGGAAAACGTTAGGTTGCGTTGAAGCACGCACGACCAGGTTGGAGACGATTCCGTGCTCAATGACAGGCAGACCGGTATGGATGGTTTCGTACATGGGTCGCGACAGACTGGGCAACTCGCCAGTCACTTTGTACAGGCTGGCGAGTTTTGCTTCCACCAAATGGCCCAAGTATCCCATTCCAGCGACCGCAGTGTCATAGCGCAGGCCGTCGGAAAGCACCAGGATGACTTTGTTCAAGTTGATATCTCTTTTGTGATCACCGGAAGGTCAGTCTTTCAAAACCAGCACCGCTTCACGCGAGCAGGAGATCTGGGCTTTGTCACCGATCTTGGGCAATTCGAGGAATGGGTTGTTGAACGTGTCCATGTAGAAGCGATTGCTGCCTATCATTAATTGGATACGGACAACCGATCCCAGGAAGGTAATATTATCGATCTGGCAATCCAGGACATTGGCCTTTCTTTCCTGCGCAATGAAATTGAAGCGCTCGGGCCGGATCGCAATGGTCACTTTGTCACCTTTTTGCTTGCCATCCATTGCCTCGGAGGATTCCAACTGGACACCATCTATTTTCAAAAGACGCTTCAATGGATCAACAACTTCAGCAACGGCGGTATTCAGGGTTCCAACAAAATTGGCTACAAAAGCGGTCTGGGGGAAGTTATAAATCTCAAAGGGTGTGCCGACCTGCTCGATCTTACCTTCGTACATTACCACGATGCGGTCCGAGATGGAAAGCGCCTCTTCCTGGTCGTGGGTGACGTAGATGGCGGTAATGCCCAGTTTGCGCTGGATGGAACGGATCTCGGCGCGCAATTGGACCCGGATCTTCGCGTCCAGGGCGGAGAGGGGTTCGTCAAGCAAAAGCACCTGCGGGCGGTTGGCAAGCGCACGCGCCAGGGCAACGCGCTGCTGCTGCCCGCCGGAGAGCTGGTGTGGGTAACTATTGCCCTTTTTCTCGAGGTGAATGAGGGCCAGCATTTCCTCCGCGCGCTGTTTGATTGCAGCCTTGGATTCTCTCCGAATTTTCAGACCATAACCTATGTTCTGAGCTACTGTCATGTTTGGGAAAAGAGCATAAGCCTGAAAGACCATGCCTATGTTCCGTTGGTTTGGAGCCTTGTCGGTGATATTAACATCGTCAATTAATATTTCACCAGATGTGGGAACTTCAAACCCAGCTATCATTCTAAGCGTGGTCGTTTTCCCGCAACCAGACGGGCCCAGGAATGATACGAATTCGCCCTTTTCTACATCCAGGTTAAAATCCTGGACCGCGGCAGTCTCGCCAAATTGTTTGCAGATATTAGAAAGACTAAGGTGTGTTGTCATAGATTCTCGCTCTAGAATAAATTAGTGGCCGCCCCCGACTTGGGCTTGACCTGAACCGCGACCGACCCATTGGATGATCCCCAATGCACCCCATGTCAGCGCAAAGCTGACGATAGCCATAGCAGCAGGTTCATAGGCTTTTTGTTGGATCATATATGCCATATAAGGAGCAAAGGCCGGCTTAGCCAAATATGAGGCGAGGACCAGTTCACCGATCACAATCGCAAAGGTCAGGAAAGAACCACTCAATATTGCGACACGAATGTTTGGCAGGATGATGTCAAAGAGGATCCTGCCCCAGCCTGCCCCCAAGCTTTGCCCTGCTTCAGTCAATGTCTTCACATCAATGGAACGTAGACCAGTGTCAACCGCCCGGTACATGTACGGCATGGCAAGTACCAGGTAACCAGCAACTAGCACCGCTGGACTATTCACAATCAAAAGTGGCGGCTGGCTGAATGTACGCACCAATCCGAAGACAAACACGATCGCCGGGATCACAAATGGCAAAAGGGTAATGAATTCGACCGCGCTGCGCATTTTAGGGACCCTTAGGCGGATCAGTGTTGCTGTTGGGACGAGCAGAAGGATACCGACGATAATGGTGAGTACTGCCCATAGCACCGAATACAGAAAGTTGGAAATGAACATCGGGTCGTTAAAAATATTAGCATATGCTTGGAAACTCAGGACATGCAACTTGGCTTTTAAGGAAAAAATAAAAGTCGCCACCAGCGGCAGGAAGAAATACAGGACGCCAAGGATTATCCAGAACCAGGACAAGATCTTATTTCCGCGCTTCATTTCAGCCACCCTTCGGTTCTCCTTTGAAGCAGGGTATACCCTGTGATCGCGATAGCCATGACCACGACCATTCCCAAGCACATGGCATAACCAAGGCCAGGGTCGCCCAACGCATCGCCAGTAAGTTCTGTCCCGATCACAATCGTGGCGAGGTTGATCTGGCCGCCGGTGAGTGCTTGCGCAGTGGCAAAGGCGCCGAAGGAGTTTCCGAACAAAAGGATCGCAGTTCCTAACATAGAAGGTAGTAGGATTGGAAAGGCGATATACCGCCAGTATTGAAAGGAACTGGCTCCCAGATTCTCGGATGCCTCCAACCATTCCCTACGCATCCCATCAATCGCTGGAGCGATAATTAAAACCATCAAAGGGAACTGGAAATACATATAAACAATGCACAACCCCCAGAATGTATATAAGGTAAAGCCGTGGAAATACGGATTATACCCAAGCGCCCTCAGCCAACCAATCAACATACCAGTTGGGCTGAGCAAGGCGATGAACGCAAAGGCCAGCGGAACGCCGGCAAAGTTCGAGGCAACACCACAAAAAGTCATCAAGCTGGACCGCACAAACCCAGGGAGCCCACCTCGTATGGCGGAATATGCCAAAAGGAAACCAAAGACAGCACCGCCAATCGAAGTGACCAAGCTGATCTTGATGCTGATCCAGTATGCGTTAAGAACGTAATGGTTGGATAAGAGCGATACGATGTTCTTGAAAGTGAAGGCGTGGGTCGTCGCATTCTGAAAGCTGCGAATAAATATCGTCGAAGACGGCAAGACTAAGAACAGCAATGCGAATATTAAAAAGGGCAATAAGCCGAGCCATGCCCAAGACATTTTGTGTAGAGCAGGACGCGCTTTAGGCGCGTCCTGCTTTGCTTCAAATGTGGTCATGATCGATCTAGGGAGCTGGGGTCGGGATGGGAACGCCGACCGTGGTCATCCACCCCGTTGAGATCAATTTCAACGCTGCTGCGAGTTGATCCGGTGTGGGAGAAACGGCTGAAGAAAGTGTTGCAGTGGAAGGCAGTTTGGCTTTCACATCTGCCGGGATGACACCGCGGGCCTCAAGGTCAGCCTGTTGGACACCATGTGCATAGCCTTTTATCCAGGCCAGTTGACCTGCGTCAGAATGGATAACTTCCATCCAAACCTTGGCACAATTGGGATGCGGCGCATAGGCACTGATTGCCTGGACGTACATACTGGCTACCGTGGGGGAAGGATAAAATACAGTCTCGGGAGGATTGCCAGCAGCTGCGTCACGATAGCCGAGCGCATTGTAGTCCCAGAAGAACGAAATCGGGGTAGCGCCCTGAACAATCGTGCCAGTTTTGGCGATCACGGGAACGAAGTTCCCAGCCTGATTCAGTTTATTGAACCAGTCAAGGCCGGGTTGAACGTTATCCAGCGAGCCACCATTAGCGAGTGCCGCTGCTATAACTGCCATATAAGCCTGGTTGGATGTGCGTGGATCGCCAGCCAAAGCAACCTGTCCCTTGTATTCGGGCTTCAGTAGGTCTGCCCAATTGGTCGGGACATTTTGAACAACAGCGGTGTTCACAATGATGGACAAGACACCGTAATAGCCGCCAATCCACAATCCAGTCGGGTCTTTTGCAGGAATTCCGAGGACGGTATCAGGAATCTTATCCCAGTTGGAAGTCTTATAGGGTTGGTAGTCTCCGGCGGCCACGCCCTTTGCACCAAACGCATAGCCAACATCAACGATATCGGGAGCCTGAGGTCCTTTGTTGCCCTTGTTGGCTTCGACCGCAGCGATTTCATCGGCAGATCCCGCATTAGGATTCAGCGAGTTGAGCTGGACACCGGTGGTGGCTTCGAAATCGGCGAAGATCTCGCCATAGTTAGCCCAGTCGGGCGGGGTGGCGATAATCGTCAGCATGCCTTCTGTCTTGCAGGCAGCCAACAAATCGGCTGGCACACTCGACACAACAGTACCTTTATATCCCTTAGCTACGCCTGTACCATCAAAAGTATATGCCATAGTGGGGGCGGCAGTTGCAGGGGCAGCCGTGGCGGGAGCCGCAGTCGCAGGGGCCATGGTTGCAGGGGCGGCGGTTGCAGGAGCGGCAGTGGCTGGAGCCGGCGCTTGCGTGGCTGGAGCCGGGGCGGCAGTGGGTGTGGCAGCGGTGCCGCAGGCAGTTAACACAAAGGCCGCGATAACAAGCAACGCGACCAAATTGAAGACGTACTTCTTAGTTTGCATATTCTCTTACTCTCCTAATCAAGGATTCTTGGATATGGTTGATATGGGATGACAAGCTTGACAGAAACGGGTTTTGGGAAATTTGGTCGTTGCACCTCCAGTTTTTTTGCTTCAGTCCATTGTAGCATCCTCAACATCGAAAGTCAATTGTCTGACAGGTGATCATCGAAATCGCTTATGAAGCCTGCGATTTCGTCACATCCATAATAAAACAGAAGTTAGAAAGTTGCTATGCCCAGTAGGGTAGTTTTTACCTTCCCCACTTGGGGGATGTGAGGTTGCGGTGAGGAAGCATTCAGACAATTTAACAAAGACGAAATTAACGACCTGGGAAGGAGCAGGTTTGTTTTAGCAAGCAGGGCAAGCCTGCTCCTTCGGCATTTATACAATCTTGCAGGGCCGGCTATTATTCCACCGGGATTTGCTGGTAAACCTTCTCGATTTGAATACCCTGGCGCCGGCGATAGGCACTGAAACCAAAGTAAATTGCGGCGGCGACGAGATAGTTGATAAACATGAAGACCATCGAGCTGACGTTCGACCAGCCGATGTTGTACGTGCCAACGGCCGGCAGGGCTTTCGGAAGCACATTCGGATCCCAGAACCATACCACCAGCAACCAGTCCAGGAAACCCATGAAGATCAGGCCGGCCAGCGTGATGAGCGGCATGGCCTTGCTTACCAGGGTTCCCTTGATGACCTGGTACAAGATCCAAAGCAGGATGAATGCGTTGACAATGGTCAGCAGACCCAGAACAATTACCACAAACCAGGTCAGCCCATTGGCACCCAACGCACCCAAACCGCCGATGATCGCCCAGGAATATTTGAAGGAGGTATAGATCAGGTAAACTGCGAACACAGCGTAGAGGAACGTCACAATCCAGCCCAGCCACGCCGGCACCTTGTACTTGGAGATTGGCGAGCCGTCAAATACATCCTTTGCCCTCCAGGGCATGACAATCCCTGCGATGGTGGAACCCAGGAAGGTGATGGCGATTACGACCGTGGCGTCCAGAGCCAGGGTCTGGAAGTTGAAGATTTTAAAGGCGTACAGGTAGGAAATGACTGCCGAGGGAATAACCATCAGCAGTAATGCATTGATGGGGGTTTTTGTACGCGGCTCAATCCTGGAGACCCACTCCGGTAACATGCGGTCAATCGCTGCAGCAAAAATGACACGGGTGGAGCTCAGGAAGAGCGTTCCGGACCAGCCGAACCACCACAGGCTCATCAGTAGCACGATGATGAACATGAGCGCCGGGCTCTTGACCATGAAAGCCGCAAACAAGGCCGGGTAGGGCCAGATCGGTAGTGGCGGCTGAGTGGTGGTGTAGCCAAAGCCCCAGTTCCAGAACGCACCGTTGGCTTTATTGTAAAAGTCCCAGCCGATGGTTTTCCCGATCAGGAGGAAGAATATCACTGCTCCAACCGTGGTCACAATGATTGCCCACAGCATGCCCGAGAGGTTGCGTTTGTAATCCGTAGCACCGCGCACCTCACCATACAGGGTGGAACCCCAGTTGGGCCACAGGTTGAAGAAGGTCAGCATCGGCACCAGGAAAATGCTGGCTCCCAGCGCCAATGGGAAAAGTGGGCCGGCCACCGTGCCAGCATCCGCGCCGGCCTTGAGGGTGGCAGAATAGGTATCCCCGGCCTGGGCGCCGAAGCGAGGTGCAAGGGCATTGAAATTGGCGATGAAGCTGGCATTGTTCCCGAACAGGAGCAGCATGAAAACAATCGCCAGCCCGACCAGGCCGCCCCAGAAGCAGAATTTCTGGATGCGGGCGTACCACTTCATGCCAACTGCAATGTAGATGAATACGATGATGCACACCGACAACATGCCAACGAATTGGCCGGTGGCACTTGTTGTAAACCATAAGGCGGCATCCTTTAGGCCGGCGATTGCCAGCAGCGGGGTGTAAACCTCGTAAGTCAGCATCTGACCATACAGCGGGGTCCACAGCCAGAGGATGAACCACCAGCCGGTGACGGTCAACACAAACCCGATGGCGCGATTGAGGATGCGGCTTTGCCAGACGTAGTCGCCGCCAGCACGCGGCATAGCGGAAATCAGGCTGGCATACACGATCACCTCAAAGACCGTAAAGATGGCTCCCACCACCACCCCCGTTATCAAACTGCCCCCGAGGTAATAACAATAGGAGAAGATGAACAGACCGAGGGTAATCAGGTTGATCGAGAAAGTGGCATAAATAAACGCATCGAAAACCGACCAGGCTCTGACCAGGCCGCTTGCCTTGCGAACAAACAAAGAAACGTCACTCATCAGAATCTCCTCTCATAAATTTCTTTCAGTCTCCCGTAAAAAATAGCGGAGACCATCCAAAAGAAAAATGTTTCGGACCGAACCGTCTGCAAATATCCAATATCAAACCATCAACAATAGGCTGCTCCTTTCCAGGCAACTGCGAGCCTTCCACCTTAGCCGGTGGTCAACAGGTAATTGCCAACTTTTTGCGGTTTAAGCTCGATTACTGCGCCGTTCAGCATGCCTTGTTCATACATGCTGCCGGGGTTGATGCATAATGTTTTCTTGTATTTGCGCGTGCCCTTGCCTTCATGAATGTGTCCGTGCAAACCCAGCAAGGGCTGATATTTGTCGATCACGGTCATCACTGCATGACTACCAACCGGGATCATGGAACGACCGGCATAGGTCGGGCGCAGGTCCTTGGATAGCTCGGGAGCCTCGTCCAGGCCGCTGCCGTAAGGAGGCGCATGCAGGCTGAAGATTGCCTGGGAAGGATTCTTCACCTGGCTTATAACTGCTTCTAGGCGCACCAGCAAATCCTCGTCCGATTCCTCGCGGTGGGTATGCCAGGGAGTCGGGTTCGACCAGCCTGAGCTGGCCATCTCGTGGTGTTCGTCCAGCTCCACCACCTGGCCTTCGACGCTGCGCACACATTTGGAAGCAGTAATCACGGCATCGATCTCAAACATATCGTCATTCCCGGGGCACACAAAACAACGCATGCCTGTCCCGTCCAGCTTGGCGTCCGCATACTCCATCCAGTGTTGCATGGTTTTCATGACCTGTTCGAGGAAGAGCGCGTCCATTTTTCCTGGTGAATTAACCAGGGCCTGCACTTCGTCCGGATCGGTCACATACGGATAATAGCCGCGGTTTTGGATGGTTGAAACCATCTTGTCCACCTGCTCTTTTCCATGCAGGATGCTTTCCTGCTCGAGCAAGGTGACCTTGAAATCGTCATTGCCCTGCGCGATTATGGGGATGATGGCCTTGCCGGTCATATCGCCACCCAGGATCAGGGTATCTGCATTATAAAACTTGCCGGCAGCGAGGAATTTCTTCCAACAAATCTCGGAACCGTGCACATCCGTTGCATAATATATTATCATCAGGTATGCCTCTCCATGAACGTCCCAAAGAATATTTATGATAAATCACTTCTGAGAAATTCCTTCAAGAACTTCTAATTTTCAGGTATCCCAGGCACCAGGTCTTTAAAGAGGGAGTGCAGCCGCACCTCCGCCTCGGCTGGAATCAGGCCCGGACCGGTGTTGGCCAGGATCTCGTTGACACGCAGCATGGCGCGCGCATGCGTATCTGGCGAGCCTTTCTTCTCCCAAACTTCGCGAGCTTCCCGCTCCGCCAGCCGGGGCAGCAGGGCTTCACTTTTCATGCGCTTCAGTGAGTGCGGACTCATCATGAAAGATCCGCCCGGTTTTATTTGTGCGATAACCTGTAATGCCAGGTCATCTTCTGTGAATGTGATTCCACGCATCAGCCGTTTGAGCATCTGGGCAATTTCGTCATCGATCACTGCCTTGCCAAAGTCGAATACTTTCAGCGCATCCAATAAGCCGCCCATATTCAGCATATCCACGCCGGCCAGCACCCCAGCCACGCTGGACATACCGGTCTCGTAGCCTGATTGGGCATCGTTGATTTTTGAATTCGATAATCCAATGTAACCACCGCACGGCACGTGATAGAAGCGCGCCATTTGGGCGAAAGCCATGTGCAGCATGCCACATTCGATACCACCCGAGGCATACGCGCCTGTACGCATGTCGGCAACCGTCGGGAGGGTGGCATAAATGGTGGGAGTGCCTTCGTGTACCATTTGCATCAGCACCGAGATGGCCAGGAATTCGGCGTTGCCCTGAACCAGGGTCCCGGCCATGGACATCGGCGATGTCAAACCGGCGTTCGGTACGATGCTCGGGTAGACCGGCAGCCCGGCCTCACTGAAGAAAATTACCGCCTCGGTGGATAGTTGATCCATGGTCAAAGGTGATACAACCGGGCAGTAGTGCTGTGTAACGAACGGGCGCTGGTGGTAGGCCTCTTCGCTGCCTGCCAGTGCATAGAGCAATTGCATGACCGCCGCGGCGTCGTCCATATCCTTGGTGGTGCTGCGGACGGGTTTAAGGCAGTGCTTCAGCGATGGGTAAAGCCGCGCCAGAGTGAATTGCCCGGGCAGTGCATCCTCCGCAAGGGTTGATATCGAGAAAATGTCGTATGCAGGCAGTGCCTGAATGAGTTGGGCGATTTGGGCAATATCCTTCGATAGGGCGCGCCTTGGGCGACCTGTAACCGGATCGATGATATCTGGCGCAGAACTGCCTGTAACTAAAACCGGCCCATCTTTTGGAAGTGTTCGGTCGTATTTAGGGTCGCGGCCATAGAAAGTAAATGTGGCAGGCAGCATGGCACGGAAATTCTCAATCACTGGCGGCGGGAAGGTGACGATTTGCGTATCGGTGTTCACCTTGCAGCCGTGCTTTTGGAAGATCGTGCGGGCCTTTTCGTTCCTGACCAACATACCGACGTTCTGAAGGATCTCCAGTGAGGCGGTGTGGGTCCGTTCGACCTGTTCCTGCGTTAAAAGAGTGGCAAAATTGACCAAAGGATGCTCCTAGTGACCCGGCTGGTCAGCCGCTGCTGGATACTCCACCAGGAGCTGTGCTGCCAGGGTCTTTATCTCATTGATTGGAAACATTTGCAGTCCCGGTCGGGTCACCTTGAGGGATGCAGCGGCTGTTGCGAAGCAGGCCGATTCTTGCAGGCTCCATCCTTTCAAGTACCCATAAATAAAACCGGCCGAGAAAGTAGCTCCGGCTCCACAACCATCCACGGCGTGAACGGAAGGAGCACGCACGCGTACCGCCTCAGCTGCATTCACCACCAGGCAGCCTTCTCCTGCCATGGTGATCAAGGCGATCTGAACTCCGGTTTTTAATAATTTTTGAGCAATTTCCAGGGGAGGCACCTCGCCCAGTTGGGCGGCATCAGTTACCGCCTGGCAAATCATTGCCCGGCCGGCATAGCGGTTCAACAGGGCAGGGTCGGCGTGTCCATGCTCAAAATTCAGGAACACTGGCACATGCAAACGTTTGGCTTCATCCATCGCCCGAAGGATGTGGTCGCCGTCATACCAATCGACGTACAATATACCGGCACCTTCCAGCGGTGCAAGATTGGCTGTGTCCAGAGTGTTTAACACCTGCGGTGCCCGCTCCCAAAAATAAGTGCGCGCACCCGTTTCATCCGATACATCCACTTCCCAGGGAGTTCTGATTTCACTGGAATGGCGTACCTCACCCTGTACCCCCCAGGTTTCCAATTGTTGTGCCAGTAGATGGCCGCGTGGGTCATCCCCGACCGTGGTGCCGATCATAGCGGTTGGTAGCTCCCACTGGCGCAGCAGACAGGCGATGATGGCGGCATCGTCAAAGACGAATTCACTGACCTCTTTGACCAGCGCGCCGGTATTATGCTCGGGTAACTGCCCGACCACCATGATGGCAACCGGGGTAAGCATTCCAAAACCAACGTAGGCAGGGTAGTTGTTTTTCATTTTGAAAAGGCCGTTTTCATTTCTTGTAAATACCATTGCAGGAAGCGCTCAAGATTGTATTCCTTGTTTGTGGAGAGAGGGCCGGGGGTATATGCATGGGAGTTCACTCCGCGCTGCTGGTTGGCGCAGATGGCCCAGTCCTGCTGCGCAGTCAGTAGCCAGAATGGTAGGAGTTTCTCCAAATCATAATCCCGGCCTGCCTCGGCTTCTCCAGCCACCAGCCAGGTCATGTGAATACTGGTATGTGCCAAACCGTGGGGGGTGAGACGAACGGCTACACTATGGTCACAGCTGGCATGAATCCAGAAATTGGGCATGCTGCGCACGCGCAGTGTCCCGACTTCCGGATCAGTGTAATCGCCCATCAAGGGGGCCACCTGTTTGCCGTCCATTGTCTCGCTTACGTATCCTTCCACCAGGGGGGTACGGTTAGCTGCAAACCAGATACCATGCTCGGGATCCGGAAACTCGGTCAACCCGGTTTCGGTGCGCAATGACATGCCCTGGGCCGCCAGTTTTGCTTCCAACCGGTCGGTTACCGCTTTCAACCTTTCCGCTACACGCGGGATGGTATCGTCAGCATTATAATGATCAAAGTTTGCCTTGATATATTGTGGATGTCTCACATTGCAATGATAGCATTCCCGGTTGTTTTCCCAGACCAACTTCCAATTGGAGTCGACCTCAAAATCCATGATCTTGGCCACCCTGGCACGTGCCATGCCTTGCGGCCTGGCAACCGGGGCTATTGCCTGGTAGGCCGGGTTAAAGTCCATTGGCTCATGGGCGAGGCTGATGAAGATCAACCCTTCCACCTCGCGGGCGTGGGCGGGATGCATGCCAAGTTGGGATTTATCCAAATCTGACTGCATGCCCCGTTGCAGCAACAGGCGGCCGTCGCGATCATAGGTCCACTGGTGGTACGGGCAGATAAAACGCTTGATGTTACCTTCAGGCTCATGGCAGATAACCGAGCCGCGATGGCGGCAAAGATTGTAGAGCGCCTGCACCTGTCCGTCGTCGCCGCGCATAACAATGATCGAATCCCCATCAATCTCATAAAGGAAGTAATCACCCGGATTTGGGATCTGGCAGGAGTGACCGGCGAAGAGCCAGCCTTTCCGCCAGATGAAATCCATTTCGAGTTGATAAAGCAGTTCGTCCTGGTAAAACTGGCGTGGCAGGCCGTAACCAGGCTGGCGGGAATCCAGTAGATTCTTTATTGCCAATAATTCGTTGTTGTTCAAGGGTAACATTCTTTATGACCCTTTCCGACTAGTAATTAATGTTCGAACTAGTTCAAACGCGCAGGTGCTCACCTTTGGGGTCGAACAATACTGTGGAAGTGACCTCGCCCTGTAGGCGGCCTTCGATCAAATCCATTTCTAGACGCGTGCCGGCTTTTACCAATTCCATCGGCAAGTAAGCGTATAGGATATTCTTTTCAAGAGTGTAACCGTAACCTCCGCTGCGGACGCGCGCTACCACCTTCCCGTCGTGATAAACGGCTTCCCCACCGTAGATCTGGGTAAAACCCTCCCCATCCAGGACCAGGGTGCAGAGCTTGCGGGTCAGTCCAGCCCGTTTTTGTTCGACGAGAGCCTGCTTGCCTATGAAATCATTCTTTCCAAGGTCAACGCAAAAGCCCAACCCGGCCTCGTAGGGGGTTTCCAATTGGGTTACATCGGCAGTATAGTAGCGATAGCCTTTTTCCAGGCGCAGCGAATCGAGTACTTTATATCCGCCCCCCTCGATGTCAAATTCCTTGCCAGCATTCAACAGCTGGTCCCATACCAACGTAGCCCGCTCAGCCGGGATATACAACTCCCAACCGAGCTCGCCCACATAACTGACCCGTTGCGTCCAAATCTCTACTCCGTTGACCAGAATCGTCCTGGCATGAAGATAAGGCAGAGCCTCATTTGAGATATCCGCGTTTGTGATTTTTTGCAACACCGCGCGTGCTTTCGGGCCCCATAATGCCAGGCAGGCAAAGTCCGTGGTGATATCCCGGATCGTAACCGGTCCGTCCTGCGGTTGTTGGTGCATTCTGAGCCAGGCCAGGTCATTGCCGATAAACGCGGAACCTGTGATTACCCAGAAACGATCCTCACCCAGCCGGGAAATTGTCAGGTCGGCTTCGACGCCGCCGCGCGAGTTGAGGAACTGGGTATAGGTGGCATTGCCGGCCGGTTTATCCACGTTGCCATCGGCTACGCATTGCAGCAGCGCCAAAGCGCCCGGCCCGGTCACTTCGATTTTGCCGAAAGAAGTCAAGTCGAATAGGCAAACGCGCTCGCGCGTCGCCCGGTGTTCTTGTCCAACGCGCTCGAAATAGGGCGGGCGTTTCCAACCCCACTGGCGCTGGTCAGTACCGGCCCGCCGAAAGGGTTTGCCTGGGTCGAAGAAATTGACCCGTTCCCAGCCGAATTTTTCCCCGAAGACGGCTCCCAATTCCTGCAGCCGGTAATGCACCGGACTGACCCGGTGCGGACGCGCCCACTCATTCTCATCGTTGGGGAAGCGCAGCCGGTAATAATATTTAACGCCCTCACGGGTCCTTTCGGCAGCATATTCCGGGTTTGCGTAATAATTGCCAAAGCGCGTGGCTTTATAGGCATACACATCCAGCGAAGGTTCACCCTCGACGATCCATTCCGCCATGAGTTTACCGATACCACCTGCGCCGCCATAACCGTTGAGCGACATGCCAGCTGCGATCCACATGCCGCGTGCTTCGGCCATCGGCCCAAGCATGGGCTGGCAGTCCGGCGTGTATGCACCAGGATGGCATACCAGCGTGATGATGCCAGCCTGCTCAAGGAATGGAATCCGGCGAATGGCCCCTTCCAGCAACTGCTCGAAACGGTCATAGTCAGCTGGCAGGGTGGTGCCGCCGTGCTCCCAGGGCACGCCGTCAATCCAACGCGCCAATGGGTTCGGTTCGTAACCACCGATCACCAGGCCGCCAGCCTCTTGGCGCATGTACACCAGGTTGTCGGGGTCGCGCAGGCAGGGGGTGGTGGCGGGGAATTCGTGGCTGCTGACGGCCTTCAAAGCAATATGCTGGTGGTCCACAGGCGTAGTCGGAATGGACAGGCCGGCCATCGCCGCCACCCGGGGTGCCCACAGGCCGGCCGCGTTAACAACAATCTCGGTCCGGATGGCGCCCTTGTCGGTAAGAACGCGCTGTATCTCGCCTTTGGAGGAGAGCTCGATGCCGGTCACGCGCACATTGGTATTGACCTCTACGCCCATCTCGCGTGCAAAGCGGGCCATGCTGGTGGTGGTGAGATAAGGATCCAGCTGGCCATCGCGTGGCAAGTAAATGGCGCCATACAGGTTTTCCTGGCTTAATTGTGGCATGATGCGCATAGCTTCGTCTGGTGAGATAACCTCAACATCCATTCCAATGGCCTTGGCGCGGCTGACGCTGCGCTGCAGCTCTTTGAGCTGGTCCTCTGTCGAAGCCACACGCAGGCTGCCGACATGATCGAATAGGCCCAGACCGCTGTATAGCTCAATGCTGTATTTCCGGAATTGCATCAGGGTCTGGGAAGTCGCGAACTGCGTTACCAGCCCGGCGGCGTGGGAAGATTCTCCACTTGCTATTTCCCCTTTTTCAATCAGAACAACATCCGTCCAACCCAGCTTGGCCAAATGGTAAGCAATGTTAGCCCCGACGATACCTCCCCCGATGATGACAACGCGTGCCTGATCTTTCATGATTTTATTTTACCTTTCTTTATGTATTATGTTCGAACATCCGCCAACCAGGTATGAAATTCTGGCATATTCATTTTTTGATCTGCCCAGTCCCAACGCTGCCCAACCACAAAAATTATAATTTATTTTTGAATTTAGAAAAGAACGGTGTTAGAAACTTCTGGTTTAATTTCAACCAGTAAAGCTGTCAGGTTCGTTCTTAGCTCTAACCGGGCTCGCAGAGGCAAGCAGGCATTCCACAGAAGAGGCTGAAAGTGCGTCAATGGCCGCTGGATCGAGCCCTTCGTCGCTGATTAGTTTATCGATCCCATCGATCGTGGTAATTTGGAAATTTGCAACCACTCCCCACTTGCTGGAATCTGCAACGATAAAAACCTTTCCACGGGTGCGCTCGATCATCTGTTTGACAACTTCTGCCTCCAGATTGGAAGGGACGGTGCAACCATACAGCAAGCTGACCCCGTCCACACCCAGGATGGCTTTGTCGGCGTACACCTCGCGAAGATTATCAATTGCGAAACGCCCTGCCACGCTATTGGAATTAGGTTGAAACTCTCCTCCAATCAGGTGATTCTTAAAACCTGCTTTACCTAGCTCGAGTACACCATAAACATTATTGGTGAACACCGTGATGCCTGCATTATCACGTATATTTCGGATTACCTGCGTGGTGGTTGTGCCGCTGTTGATAAAAACGACAGCATTATCCTCGATGAGCGAAGCTGCCAACGCGCCGATCAAACGTTTTTCTTCAATATGCTTTTGTGCTCTTTGCAAATACTCGGGCTCCAACGCCAACCGTTGGCTGAGGATCGCCCCCCCATGAGTTCTTTCAACAACACCTGCGCGTTCCAACCATTCCAGGTCACGGCGGACCGTGGCCTCGGAAGTATCCAGCATGCCATACAAATCGTCCATCCGAACGATCTTATGGGTTGCCAGGTATTCCTGAATCCGCTCCCGTCGCTGCGCTGGAATGAGAGATTTGCTCATTGAGAAGCTGATGGTAGGCTGTTAGTTGAAAAAGATTGGATGTTTGCAATTTGAATTATAAAAGAATCTGAAGAAATTTGCAAGTTTTTGAATTTGTTATTATAATGGCGAAGGTTTTTCATCCCCAGTCAACCTGCAACTGCTCGTTTTCGAACAGGGTTATCCGTTATGACCTCATCGTAGGAGATTGGTATGACAAGCAGTTCCATCGGCATGGGCGAACAAGATCGCCTCGAACGTGAAAAATTTGAAAATGAACTGAAGCGCATCCTGGATGCCAGCAATACAGCCGGCATTATCATGCGTGTGATCGGGTCTTTGGCATTCCAAAAACACTGCCAGAAATATGGCTATCTTCAGGCCGCCATGGGCCGTGCATATACGGATATTGATTTTGCCGCTTATCACCGCCAGAGCAAGGAAATCCAGGCGATGATGGCGGGGTTGGGCTACCACGAAAATCGTGAGGTGTTTATCGTATCGGAAGGGAATCGCGCCATTTTTGAAAGGCCCGAGGCCGGCCTGCATATCGATATATTTTATGAGAAACTTGACTTCTGCCACGCCATCTATTGGAAGGGCAGGTTGGAAGTGGATCATCCGAGCATCCCGCTGGCCGAGATGCTGCTCGAGAAAATGCAAATCGTTCAGATCAATGAAAAGGATATCATTGATACCATCATGTTGTTGCTCGAACATCCCCTGGGCGATGAAGACCATGAAACCATCAACATCAAGAAAATTGCTGAACTTTGCAGCCTGGATTGGGGTTTATGGCGCACCACTACCATGAACCTGGACAAGGTGCGTCAATTGGCGCAGGGCTATGAACAGCTATCTAATGAGGAAAAAGGAACCATTGATTCGCAAGTCACAGCCGCGCTTAATCGGATCGAGCAGGAGCCCAAACCGCTCGCATGGCGTTTGCGTGCCCGGGTGGGGGACCGCGTGAAATGGTATAAAGATGTGGATGATGTTCAATGAAATATAGGAGGCAGTCATGAAAACCGTGCGCGACCTGATGCATCCGGGGCTGCTCACCTGCCGCCCGGACGCCACCCTTGGCCAGGTGTCCGTCATGCTTACCCAACACCATGTTCATGCCCTGATCGTTGCAGACCAGGGTGGCCGTCCTATCGGCATTATCTCCGATTATGACCTGCTTGCCGGTGAGTGGCTTTCGGCTGATTCTCAAAGTCTGACCACCATGCGCCATTTGACCGCCGGGGAATTAATGTCCTCCCCGATCGATACTGTCGAAGCAAGTTTATCGCTGGGAGCGGCTGCCCAACAATTGATCGAGAAGGATATCAACCGTCTGCTCGTCACCGATCAAGGTTCCCCGGTCGGGGTAATTTCGATCTCCGATTTTGTTGCCAGTATAGCCGGAGAAGAAAAACCATTGCGTTCCACCGTCGCGGATGTGATGTCCGATGTCATCCTGGTCTGCCGGGAGAAAACTCCATTGCTTTCTGCGGCACGCACCATGACCCAGGCCGGCTGGCGATCGGTGCTGGTGGTGGATGCCAAGGGTACACCGGAAGGTGTCGTCAGCGGTAAGGACTTGCTGCCCTGTGTCCAGGATGGCGTCGACGAAAAATTGACCGTTCGTGACATTATGCACCCGCTTCTCACCATTGATATGCACGCACAATTGCGTGAGGCCGCTGATTTGATGATTCAAAAGCATTACCACCGTCTGGTGGTCGTCGATAAGGCAGCTCCCCTAGCTTTCCCACTGGGCATTATTTCCTCGTTCGATATCGTTGCCGAGATGGCTAGGCCCAGATCGACCTGGCAAAAGTAAGAACCTACCGAAGACCTTGACGATATTGCCATAGGTCTGCTGTCTCATTAAATTTACATATTCGGAGAATTCTGGTCATGGCTCTTACGCTACAAGAAGCACTTGCCCGTGTTCCTCAATGGACTGGCGCCAGTGATCTGAAGGCAACGCCGCTGGGGGGTGGCATTACCAATAATAATTTTCGCATAGACATTGGTGGAGAGTCTTTTGTTCTTCGAATCGCCGGGGCAGATACAGAACTCTTGGGGATAAACCGGGAGGTTGAATATGCCGCCAACCTGGCTGCTGGCAAATTGGGAATTGCTCCGGAAGTATTTTATTTCATCCGACCGGAAGGTTATCTGGTTACCCGTTTCATAACCGGGCAACCAATTCAACCCGAGCAGATGAGCAAACCGGAAAATATCCATCGTGTGACGGAGGTCCTGCGAAAGATTCACCATATGCCGGGAATCCCCGGTACCTTTGATGTTTTTCGTGTTGTTGAAGATTATTCTGCAATTGCCCGCCGTTACGCGGTCAAATTTCCTGAAGATTTTGATCGGCTGATCGAAATGATAAAAGCGGCCGGGCAGGCCTTGTACGCCCGGCTTCTCATTCCTTGTCCGTGCCACGACGATTTGCTCAATGCGAATTTCCTTGTCAACAGTCAACTGTACGTACTTGATTGGGAATACGCCGGGATGGGCGATCCCTATTTTGACCTGGCCAATTTCTCCGACCATCATCAATTAAACGATGAGCAGGATCGCTGGCTTCTGAAATGTTATTTTGGGGAGGTGACACCGCCCGGCTGGGCGCATTTTAAGATAATGAAAATCATGTCCGATCTGCGTGAGGCAACCTGGGGGCTTGTGCAGATAGGAATCTCGAAACTTGATTTTGACTTCCGCGGCTACGCCGATAAGTTTTTTGGGCGTGCCAAGGAAAATATCTTAAATCCAAATTGGAACGAATGGCTCAAGGAGGTAGTTTAAATGTCTGATTTTCCCACACATGCGCAAGTAGTTATCATCGGTGGCGGCGTTGGCGGATGCAGTATCGCGTACCATCTGACCCTGATGGGCTGGAAGGATGTCGTCATCCTGGAACGCCATGAGTTGACCAGCGGTTCGACCTGGCACTCTGCCGGGTTGGTTGGCCAGATGCGTTCGGATGCCAACCTGACCCGCATGATGCATTACAGTACCGATCTTTACCGGAAACTGAAGGACGAAACCGGCCACGATCCAGCCTGGCGTGAGGTTGGTGGGCTGCGTCTGGCCTCCTCTGCCGAACGCATGGAGGATCTCAAGCGGCTGGTTGGGATGGCGCAATCATTCGGCGTGCCGATGAATCTGGTCTCACCCAAAGAGGCCATGGATCTCTTCCCGCTCATGAACCCGGAGGGAATTGCCGGCGCCGCCTTTACCCCCAATGATGGCGTTATCGATCCCACCGGTTTGACCAATGCCCTCGCGACCGGTGCCAAACAACGCGGTGCGCGTATTTTTACAGACACTAACGTGGAGAAGATCAACCTGAAGAACGGTTCCATCCATGATGTGGTCACCGACAAAGGCACGATCGAAACTGAAATTGTGGTGAACGCAGCCGGGCAGTGGGGTGGTGAAGTTGGTAAGATGGTCGGTCTCAACCTGCCAATCGTACCAATGGCACACCTTTACATCATCACCAAACCGATCAAAGGTGTTGGGCATGATTTCCCGACTCTGCGCGATCCCGACCTGCTGGTCTACTGGCGCGAGGAAGTGGGTGGATTGGTTACAGGAGGGTATGAGCGTAAACCCGAGCCGTTCGGATTGAACGGGATCCCGCGCAATTTCAAATACCAGCTCCTGCCGCCCGATTGGGAACGTTTTACTCCATTGATGGAAAACTCCATCAAACGCGTTCCGGCGGTGGAAACAGCCGAGGTTGTGCAACTCTTGAACGGACCGGAAGGCTTCACGCCCGATGGTGAGTTCCTGCTGGGTCCCACTTCTGTCAAGGGTTTCTGGGTTGCCTGCGCCTTTTGCGCCCACGGATTGGCTGGTGCAGGTGGCATCGGAAAAACCATAGCGGAATGGATTATCGACGGTCATCCGGAGTGGGAAGTCTGGCGCTTGGATGTCCGCCGGTTCGGTTCGAACTACAACAGCCAGGATTACACGGTTGCGCGTACCATCGAAACTTACACCCAATATTACGACATCCATTACCCCGGTGAAGAGCGCATGTCCCGCCGCGGTCTGCGCCTTTCGCCCACCTATCATCGCCTGCAGGATCTGGGCTGCTTCTTTGGGGAGAAGACCGGTTGGGAGCGTCCAAATTGGTTCAAGCCATATGAAGAACTGGCCCGGCACGGGCATGAGCCGAAAGGTTGGGCGCACCACAACTGGTCGCGTGCCATCGGCTACGAACACCTGGAGACCCGCTCGAAAGCCGGTTTATTCGATGAGACTTCTTTCAATAAATTTGAAGTGCGCGGGCCGGGTGCTTTGGAATTTCTGAATAATGTCTGTGCCAATGACATCGACCAACCGGTCGGTACGATCGTTTATACCGAATGCCTGAACAAGCGTGGTGGGATCGAGTGTGATTTCACCGTCACGCGCCTGGCTGAACAACGTTTCTTCATCGTGACAGGTACCGCCTTCGGGCAGCACGACCTGTCCTGGTTGTCAATTAATATGCCGGAAGATGGATCGGTATCGATCGAGGATGTCAGCTCATCCTATGCCTGCCTGGGCTTGTGGGGGCCTAAAGCCCGCACGATCTTGGAGAAAGTCACCAAGGCGGATGTGTCGAATGCCGGCTTCCCTTACATGACGGCCCGGCAAATTGTGGTTGGAGACGTACCAGCGCTGGCATCCCGTGTGACATATGTGGGCGAGTTGGGCTGGGAGTTCTACTGCCCGATGGAATACGGCCTGTGCCTGTGGGACACGCTTTGGGCTGCCGGTCAGCCCGAGGGTCTTGTCGCAGCTGGTTATAAGGCGATCGACTCCCTGCGGCTGGAAAAAGGGTACCGCTATTGGAGCAGCGAGATCAGCCCGGATTATTCTCCCCTTGAGGCTGGCCTGGGTTTTGCAGTTAAGCTGAACAAGAAGGATTTCATCGGAAAAGAAGCCATCCTTAAGCAGAAAGAAGCCGGCGTCACCCGCAAGTTATGCTGCATGACGCTTTCAGACAGCCGGACCATTGCCCTGGGCAAGGAACCGATCCGATCGAAAGATGGCAAGACAATCGGATGGGTGGCCGCGGGCGGGTACGGTTATTCCGTTGAAAAGAGCATCATATACGCATACCTGCCGGTGGAATATGCCAAGGTTGGCACGGACCTGCAGGTTGAATTCCTTGGGGAGCAAGTTGGAGCCGTTGTGGCCCAGTCACCTCTATGGGACCCCAAGGGAGAGCGCATTCGGGCATAATCAGTCCGGACGGTTGTATAATGTCTTTCTACACAGAAAGCGGTTTTTGCAACTCAAATTGATGGGTGACCGCAAGAATGGACGGATTATGGAATCCGGAAAATTAAGGAGATAAAAACTATGTCAATCGTAAACGCAAAAGAAATCATGATGGTGGCCGCCAAGGAAAAATACGCTGTTGGCGCTTTCAATATTACCGACCTGGTTCAGATGGAAGCGGTGGTCGAAGCGGCGGTTGCCAAGAAAGCTCCGCTGATCATTCAAACCTCGGTAAAACCGAGCAAGTTCCTGGGCGTAAATGTGCTGGTGGCAATTTACAGAACCATCGCTGAGTCAGCTCCCATCCCGATCTGTCTGCACCTGGACCATTGCACCGAGGTTGAGCACTGCAAGAAGTGCGCCGATGGAGGCTACACCAATATCATGATCGACGCTTCCAAGCTTGCTTACGAAGAGAACATCCGCCAGACCAAGGAAGTTGTCGATTACTGCCACAAGGTTGGAAACATCTCGGTGGAAGGGGAACTCGGTACTGTCAGCGGTGTGGAAGATCAGATCAAGGTCTCCGAAGATGAAACGCAGCTGGCAAATCCCAAACAGTCTGTTGAATTTGTCGAGCGCACCGGTTTGGATATCTTCGCCCCTGCCATTGGCACTGCCCACGGAGTCTATAAAACTAAGAACCCCAAAGTGGACTTTGAGCGTCTCGGCCAAATCAACCAGATGCTTAATGGTAAGACCATCAAGACACCCTTGGTGGTGCATGGTGGCACCGGTCTGCCGGAAGACTACATCAAGAAATTGATCGCAATGGGCGGCGCCAAAGTAAACGTATCCACCGAACTCAAGCGTACCATGCTCGATGCAGAATACGAATACATCACTGCCCACCGGGAAGAATACGATCCCGGCAAAGTTGACGAGGCAGTCAGGGTTGCCATCCGCACCGCAGTTGGTCACTGGATCGACATCCTCGGCTGCGCCGGTAAGGCATAAGTACGATCTGGCAAACGGGGGAAGAGCGAGGAGCAAACCAATTGCCCCTTGCTTTTCCTTTGCATCAAATTAATAAAAAGGAGTAAGACATGAAAAAGGTTGAAGAATATTTTGTTCCCTGGGTAAAAGGCATCCCAATGTATATCTCCGGGCATATTGAGCTGGCATGGAAAAAGCCGGAACTCCATCGCATGATGTCCAATGAAAATCCAAATCCGCCTTCCGAAAAAGTGCTGGAAGCGATTTACAAGTATGCCAAGATGGGCAACCGCTACCCGGACCAGGGCCTGGTGGTGCGCAGCAAGATTGCCGAGATCAATGGGCTGGACGGCCCCGAGAATGTAATGCTTGGCAACGGTTCCAGCGAGGTCTATGACAACATTTTCCGCTGTTTCCTGGAGGTTGGAGATGAAGTCATCCAGCATACCCCCTGCTTCGGAATTTACAAACTGCGTGGCACCATCCTGGGCGGAAAAATGGTTTCCGTCCCAATGATTTATAAAGATAAGCGCCTTCTGTACGATGCCGATGCAGTTATCAAAGCGATTACCCCTAAAACCAAGATTATTGTCATTGCCAACCCGAACAACCCGACCGGCAACTTTATGGATGCCAAGGATTTCGTGCGAATCGCTGAGACCGGCCTGCCCTTCATCGTGGACGAGGCCTATGTGGAATACGCCGGCCTGGGCATGTCACAGGTGGGCTTGATCAAGAAATACAAGAACGTAATCATTACACGTACTCTTTCCAAGGCCTACGGCCTGGCCGGTTTGCGCTTTGGCTATGCCCTGGGTGACAAGGAAGTGATCGGTCAAATTTCGGCTGCGCTGTTGCCGTGGAACGTAGGGACGATCCCGATGTGGGCTGCCCTGGCCGCTTTTGAGGATACCGAAGCCCTGGCGTATCGCGTAAAATTCAACAACAGCGAGGTGGATTACATCACCGAATCGCTCAGCGAGATTCCAGGACTGGTTGTGTTTGCCACAAAAGCCAACTACATATTCTTCGATTGCGGCGCCTTGGGCAAGAAGGGCAAGGATATGGTGGCTTTTGCTGAACAGAAAGGCCTGATCTTCCGTCCGGAAGGCGAAAAATATGGCAGCGATGGCTGGTTCCGTATTACCATCGGCACAAAAGATGAGAACCGCATGGCGGTCAATGTGGTCCGTGAGTTCTTAACCGGTAAATGACCTGGTTGCCCCACCGCCGAATTGAGCGGTGGGGCTTTTCCAAATATGGAGGCTGATCATGGCTAAGATTAAGGCTGTATTCTTTGACCAGGATGGTGTCATCATCGATACCGAGCGGGATGGTCATCGCGTTTCTTTCAATATGACTTTTAAAGAATTCGGTTTTACCGACGAGTGGAGCGTGGACTATTACCACGAATTGCTCCAGATCGCCGGTGGCAAGGAACGCATGAAGCATCACCTGGAAACCCGCGGCTTCAGCAAGCCTGTACCTCCTGAGAAGTTGGATGATCTCATCAAGGAGATGCACAAACGCAAGACGGCCATTTTCGTCGAGTTGATTGAGACCGGAAAACTGCCACTGCGTCCAGGCATTCACCGCTTCATGAAGGAGGCCATGCAGGCCGGTTTGAGAATTGGTGTATGCACCACCTCCAATGAGCAAGCCGCCAAGGCGATCACCGAAAAAATCTTGTCAGACATCAAATTCGATATAGTGCTGGCCGGGGATGTGGTCAGCCATAAGAAACCCGATCCTGAGATCTACAACCTGGCTCTCACCAAAACTGGTCTTAAACCGGAAGAAGTTATGGTGGTTGAAGATTCCAGGAACGGCGTGCTGGCAGCAAAAGCCGCTGGGACTCACGTGATCGTCACGACCAATGGTTACACCGAAAAGGAAGATGTTAGCGGCGGCGATATCATTGTCACCTGCCTGGGCGACCCGGATGGCGAGAAAGGCCATCTGACCAAAGGCGGCAAAAGCCTGAACTTCGACGGCGTACTGCATGTCAGGCAGGCAATCGATTATTTTGCCGGATAATAATCCAACGTTTTCCAGCAAGAGCAAGAACCAAAAGAGGCTGTCCGAAAAGAACCAGGCAGCCTCTTTTATTCAAGAATTTATTTGGATTACCAGCATATCAGGTGAACTTTTCGATATAGTCGAATATGCTGATTTGGTTATAGGCCAGGGATTGCGAACTGTGGTCCACGCTCGCGGCCTGCAACATCGCGGTAACCACATCTTTCTGGTAACCCCAGGAAATAAACTGGTTTCTTAAAAACATAGCTGACAGAGGGAGGCCAACCAGGAAGAATCCTCTTGGAACAGGCAACCACCCCGAAAAATATTCTAGTGAATTATTACGATTACCACCCAATACAGACCTGCGGCAAACAAGGCGGTCGCCGGGATGGTGAAAACCCATGCCATGGCGATCTCCTGCGCCACCCCCCAGCGCACCTTATTGGCCCGTTCGCCGGCGCCCACACCCATGATTGCCGAGCTGACCACCTGGGTGGTACTCACCGGCCCTCCGAACAATGAGTTGGCCAGAATGACAACCGCTGAGCTAAGCTGGGATGCAAACCCATCTACCGGTCTTATTTTGTAAATCTTGCCTCCCAGAGTGCGGATCAACCTCCATCCACCGATCGAAGTGCCCAAAGCGATCATGGACGCACACAGGAGAATAACCCATTCTGGTACTTTAAAAACAGGTAAATATCCTGAGGTAACCAAAGCCAAAGTGATTACCCCCATGGTTTTTTGAGCATCGTTGGCGCCATGACTGAGTGCCAGGGTTATGCCAGTCAGAATTTGGCTGCGCTTGAAAAAGCTATTAATGCGTGGGGAAGCTTTCCAGCTTAAAATCAGGATAAGTTTAATGAAAAGGAAACCAACTATAAAACCAATGATTGGGGATGAAAATAAGGAAATCAATGTTTTTTCCAACCCTGGAAGCTCGATTCCACCCCATCCTGCTGCCATCACCACCGCCCCGATCAAACCGCCAATCAATGCATGCGAAGAACTGCTCGGAAATCCCAGGTACCAGGTCAGCAAATCCCACAGGATCGCACTGATGAGTGCCACTAAGATAACCTTTGTGCTGATAAGGCTGGAAGCAGCTATCCCGTTGCCAATGGTTTGTGCCACCGCTACGCCAAAGATAAAAGGCCCGGAAAACTCTGCCACGGCAGTTACTCCCAATGCAACCCGTGGAGAAAAAGCCCGGGATGAAATCATCGTGGCCACCACGTTGCTCGAATCATGGATGCCATTCAGAAGATCAAAACAAGCGCCTAAAATAATCACGGCAATGAGGACGGGTGCCATGGTAACTGCCTTTCCTTATGTTTGAAATCTTTTTTGCAAACCCGTAATTCAATTTACAGAAATTCTTATTGGAGGCTGCGGGTCAGCAGCTTGTAGGCCAGCGCGGCCAGCAGCGCCGTCGCGGGAATGGTCAACAACCAGGTCGCGGCGATGTCCTGGGCAATTTTCCAGCGCACCTTGTTGGGTCGTTCTGCCGCGCCCACACCCATGATGGCTGTGCTGATCACCTGGCTGGCGCTGACAGGTCCACCCGTCAGCGAGGCGGTCATCACGACAATGGCCGAGGCAAGTTGGGCGCTGAAAGCATCCATGGGGGCAATTTTATAGAATTTGCCTCCCACCGTGCGGATCAATCTCTGCGCTCCCACCGCGGTTCCGGCAGAGATTGCCAATGCACAAATCAGGATGACCCAGGTGGGAACAATAAACGCGTTCAAATATTTTTCTGTTATGAGCGCCAGGGTAATCATTCCCATGGCCTTTGGAGCGTCGTTGCTGCCGTGGCTGAGTGCCAGGGCAATTACCGTAAAGATTTGATTACGTTTAAAGTTTTCGTTAATGCTGGGAGAAGCATCCCGGCATAATCGCATGATGATTCTGAGAACGACGTATCCAGCAACAAGACCGATCATGGGAGCGACGAACAGAGGAATCAATGTTTTTTCCAACCCGGGAATCTGGATGGCTTGCCAGCCCGCACTCACGACTACTGCACCTATCAGCCCGCCGACGAGCGCATGCGATGAACTGCTCGGCAGCCCAAGGTAGCCTGTCAGCAGGTTCCAGGCGACTGCGCTAAGCATGGCCGCCAGGATGACTGTAGTGCTGATCACTTCAGCTTGGACAATCCCATGGCCGATTGTCTTGGCTACTGCGATCCCAAAGATGAAAGGTCCCAGAAATTCTGCCGCGGCGGTAATTAACAGGGCGGCGCGCGGAGATAAAGCCCGTGACGAAATCATCGTCGCAACAATACTGCTTGAATCGTTTCGGCCGTTAAGGAATGCATACACGAGGGCCAAAATGACGATGGCAATAAGGACTGGTGACACAAATTCTGCCAGAACTCAAGTAATCTTCACGATGATGTCGCCGATAACATTGGCAGCTTCATCGACGCGGTCGGCCGCGTTGCTCAAGTGGCGATACACCTCGCGAGATTTCATCATCTTGATCACCCCCTGAATGTCCTCGGCACCTCCAAAGAGGTCTGCCAGAGCCGAACGATACATCTCTTCCACCCGGTTTTCAAGACCCTTGGCGCGTTGGGCGTGGTCGCTGGCCACTCCGGGATGATCTTCCAATCGATCAACCGCCATCAACAATTCATAAGCCGCATCCCTTAGGATGGAGGCCATTTG
The DNA here is from genome assembly GCA_050014715.1 of Anaerolineales bacterium. Classification (GTDB taxonomy): domain Bacteria; phylum Chloroflexota; class Anaerolineae; order Anaerolineales; family Villigracilaceae; genus UBA877. The sequence goes on from JBEKCT010000019.1 coordinate 31,190, forward strand.
CTGCATGAAATTTGTTGGCTCGACCTTCATGATTTCCATTTCGCTGACGGTGCTGTAGGCGTAATCCAGCACATCATCAATCGTCCTGGATAGCGAAAAAATATCCTCGCGATCGAATGGCGTAATGAAGGTCTTGTTTAATTCGTCGATCAGGATCCGGCGGGCTTCGTCGGCCTCTTTCTCTTTGGAGGAAAGCATGGCCGAAGCAGCCGGGTCCCGAGAGATCATAAAAGTCTTCAGGGCCTCCAGTCCCTCCAGGGTAAGCGATGCTTGGTCATGGATCAATTTCAAAAAAACATTCTGGCGTTTCTTAAAAATGCGAAACATGGATGATGATCCTCCTTTAAAGTGAAGACGCGTCCTAACGATGACGCGAAAATGTGCGGCCATAATTAATTTTCATTGCTCGACAGGTTAATTCTTGTCCGGGAAGCTGCAGCCACCCTCGATCACACAATAATGGCGACAAATTCATTCATTCGCATGTGAGAATGATGTTCGTTACCCTTCATGGGAAAATAAAATTGGATATCCAACCAATAAAATTTAATGTTAATGTCTTGTTAATAATATCACATTTTTACCGCCCTAATCCAAGTTCTCTATGGATATCGAGGAGTGGGTAATCATAAGAAAAAGCGATTAAGCTTTCAACGTGGCCGCAATGGAGGCAAGTACTGCCTTTATTTCCATGTAATCACGGTGCCATGGAAAGTTTTGCGTGCCTTGTAACGCCTGGAGGCGCGGACCAATCCCGATGAATCGGTCCCCGAGCGCCTGGGCCTCTTGCAGGTCCCAGGGGCCGTCGCCAAGGTAGACAACCCGCTCGAATCCGGGACAGGTATAAAAAGCCTGGGCTTTTTCCACGGCGATTTGCAAGATTCTTTTCCGGTTTCCGTCATCGTCCGATGTCGCCATTGGGATACCAGCCGTGTTCAGGCCGCTTGCCCGTAGTTTGAAGATGGCTTCACTGGCCCAGCAGCCGGTGGCAACCACAATCCCCACCCCGGCCAGGTTGCGCAGCCGCTCCAAAAAAAGAGTTGCACCGGGAACCTCGTTGAAGGCTTTAGGGCTTTGCTGGTACATTTTTTCAAGGCGCATCAGTACATTGCACTTTACTTCAGCAATCTGGTCTGGAGTGGGACTCATCCCGGTAATCCGCCGGATCGCCTCGCGTGTCACGCCAGTGGATGTCTTATCTATATAACTATTTAAATCTGCATTGACCGGCTGGCACCCGATTACTTCTGCAATGGCAAGCCCAAAGATTTCCTGGTCGTATTCGTAGGATTGTGTCAGCGTTCCGTCAATATCCAGCATGACCAGGTTCATAGCTTTAAGGCTTTTCGATGAATTCTTCCGACAAACGAACCGGACCGGTTGACCCGCGCACCACCAGCCCGGATGGGATAAGGATCTGCTGCTTCTGGGGCGGGCTGCCTTTTAAGATGCTGATAAGCATATGGGTGGCCTGGGCGATCATTTCATCAGCAGGTTGGTGGATGGTGGTGAGGCCGGGCCAAATCTTTTTCGACTGTGCCAGGTCTTCGTAGCCGCACACCGATATCTGCTGTGGAACCGGAATACCTGTTTCCTGCAAAGCATAAATGACCCCATAGGCCGCTTCATCATTCCCTGCAAAAACCGCCGAGATCTTTGCATTTCGCTGGAGCAGAAGTTTGCAAGCGGTATAGCCGCCATCGAAATTGTTTTCAGAGTTTTCAATCAGGCTGGGGTTGAAAGGGAGGTGATGTGCCTGCAAAGCCGCCTCATAACCTTCCAGGCGATCAAAGCTGGAACGCATATTCCGGGAACCCATTAGGTAGGCAATCTCCCTGTGACCGAGCTCGATCAAATACTCGGTCATCTGGAAACCGCCTGCCCGGTCTTCGCCATTAATCGAGGGGATTTGCGGTGCGGGATCGAAAGGATTAATCTGGACCAGCGGTACTTTGTAGGTGACGAGCATGTCAATCAGGAAACCGTCGGAATCGCACGGGGGAGTGATAACAAAGCCATCGATGCGATGTTCGCTGATCAGTTCCACCAGTTTATTGCGCGAGCGTTTGTTGGATGGGAAGTAGGGCTGGATGAGGATGTCATAATCTTCATCGTAGGTAATTTCCATGACAGTGGACAGGATTTGTGAAGCCTCCTGGTTGAACCCGGGATATAACAGTATGCAAATAATAAAGGATTTTTTTTGCACCAGGCGGCGGGCTGAGATATTGGGGGCATACCCAAGTGAACGGATGACCGTTTGGACATGGCTGCGCAAGTCGTCTTTAACATACGGTTCGTTATTGATGACTCTCGAAACAGTTTTAATTGAACAGCCGGCCGCTTGGGCGACATCTTTTATCGTTGTTGCCATGCGTATTCAATCCTTCTCTTCACCTTCAAAATCAATGGGAGCTCTGTAAATGTTCAAGCCAAAAGCACCTCCCGAAATACACTGACAACGCTGTCATATTTTATCACCCATCACCTTCGGAGAACTTCAATGGGAGAGTTTGTGCGAAGTTGCATAAACTCCAGGCGTATTAATTCTGTAAAGAGTTTCGGGGAA
>JBEKCT010000020.1:0-33717 GCA_050014715.1 Anaerolineales bacterium
AAAGCGCCAAAAAGAGTTGGACAAGAAAAAGAAGAAGGCGGAAAAAGTACGGCTTAAACAGGAAAAGAAAACCATTAAGCCGGAAGAGAATCCGGTGCAATTGCCGGAGAAGTAACACTGGCAATTTAATAGCCAGGAACGAGTTATTAGGATGGAAAACCCTGAAAGGATTAATACCTTTCAGGGTTTTTTATGTAGAGGCTGGGATTCAAATACCATACCCTTCTGGGTAACCAGGATGGCAAAAAAAGTCGGAGAGGCTGGGATTCGAATATCATACCCTCATGGGTACCCACGCTGACAAAAGAAGGCGGAGAGGCTGGAATTCGAAAATCATACCTTGATGGGTACCATCCCTAGCAAAAAAGGCGGAGAGGGTGGGATTCGAACCCACGGTGGCCCGAAGGCCACAACGGTTTTCGAGACCGTCCCATTCAACCGCTCTGGCACCTCTCCGAACAGCGGCGCGATTATATCTTAAATTGCGCAAAGCGATGGTGCGAAACATTTAAATTTGCAATAATCCAGTATTTAATCTTATAATCCATGGTTACAAAACCATGGAAACACAAACACCCACCTCAACATCCTATCGAGATCGATTGGTCGAGGTCTTAAAGTTCTTCCTGCGGCTGGGCGTGACCGCCTTCGGCGGCCCGGCTGCTCACGTTGCCATCATGCATGCTGAAGTGGTGGAACGGCGAAAATGGGTCAGTGAGCAGGAATTTCTTGACCTTTTCGGTGCGGCGAACCTTATCCCCGGGCCGACCTCGACGGAACTGGCAATCTACCTGGGGTACCAGCGCGCCGGCTGGGTTGGTCTGGTGCTGGCAGGAGTCTGCTTCATCCTTCCCGCCATGTTGATCGTAATGCTACTGGCTCGGTTGTATGTGCGTTTTGGCACCACGCCGCTCGCCAGCGGGATCTTTTATGGAATCCTGCCTGTGGTGATTGCCATCGTCGCCCAGGCTTTATGGAACCTGGGTAAAAGAGCCGTGAAGAACTGGCTGACTGCGGCGCTGGGACTAATAGTAATCAGCCTGTATTTTTTGGGGGTAAATATCCTGGTACTGCTTCTGGCTGCCGGATTAATCGCAATGTTTGAGGAAAATATTTCCAGGCTAAAACGCCTGCCTGTGGCCGGGTTTTGGCTGCCGCTGGCCGGCCTAGGTCTCCTGGCAGGCTCTATTCCATTCAGCCTGACAATTCTATTTCTGACATTTCTCAAAATTGGTGCGACCCTTTACGGCAGTGGGTATGTGTTATTGGCCTACCTGCACGCGGACTTCGTTCATGGTCTCGGTTGGCTCACAGACAAGCAATTGATCGATGCAATTGCCATTGGCCAGGTCACTCCCGGACCGGTCTTCACCACGGCCACCTTCATCGGGTATTTGCTTGGTGGGGTTCCAGGGGCGTTGCTGGCAACTGCCGGGATTTTCCTGCCTTCTTTTATCTTTGTGGCGGCCGCCAGCCTGGTGATAAATCGCATCCGCAATTCCCCCTGGACAGCCGGCTTTCTGGATGGGGTGAATGTTGCCTCGTTGGGATTAATGCTGGGTGTCACCTTCCAGCTTGCCTCGACTGCCGTCATTGATCCCCTCACCATCCTGATTGCAACGGCAAGCCTTTTTCTGCTCCTGCGCCTTAAGATTAATTCAACCTGGCTGATTGCCGGTGGAGCAATGATCGGATTGATCCATGTCCTGGTCTAGTTCGCTGTGGGGAGAAATCCACAAATTATTACAAGAAGCAGTACAATCATTCCAATGAAAATCCACCAGCCTGTCATAGCCAGCGGCGATAGCGTGCGTGCCACCTGGGCAGAGATCAACCTGGACCGGTTGAGCCGGAACCTGCAAGCCATCCGCGCGCACGTGGCACCTGCCAGGGTGATGATCATTGTCAAGGCCAATGCCTACGGCCACGGATTGGCGGAAGTGGCGAAACAACTGGGACCCCAGGCGGACTACATCGGCGTGGCGGTGCTGGAGGAAGGCATCTTCCTGCGCGAACTGGGTGTAACAGCCCCGATCCTGGTGCTGGGTGGAATCTGGGGCGACCAAGTGCCGCAATATCTGCAGCATGACCTGACCCTGACGGCTTCCTCGGTGGAACGGCTCGAACAAATTGATGCTGTGGCAGGGCGGATGGGGGTCATGGCGAAGGTTCATCTGAAAATTGATACCGGCATGGAACGCATCGGTGTTCATTATTATAGTGCTCAAACTCTACAGAAAGCCGCTTTGCGTTGCACGCATGTGGAAGTGGAAGGGATCTTTTCCCACTTTGCCAATTCCGACGCCGTAGAGCTTTCGCATGCCCGCCTGCAATTGGAACGATTCCAGGAAGTGCTGCGCTTCTACGAAAGGAACAGCCTGCCGGTGCCCATCCGTCACATGGCCAATTCGGCCGCCATTTTACAATTGAAAGAAAGCCACCTGGATATGGTTCGGCCCGGTATCATGCTCTATGGTGTCTATCCGGGAAAAGAGGTAAGGCGAACGGTCAAAGTACAGCCGGCACTGGCCTGGAAAAGCCGCGTGGTATATTTCAAGGTAGTCAGGGCTGGCCATCCGGTCAGCTATGGTTCCACCTGGCAGTCCGATCATCCTGTGCGCATAGTCACAGTTCCGGTCGGCTATGGTGACGGATATTTTCGATCCATGTCCAACCTGGCGCAAGTAATCATCCGGGGGAAAAAATATCCGCAGGTGGGACGGATATGTATGGACCAGATGATGGTAAATATCGAAGTCGATTCGGCGTTCAACGGAGACGAAGTAACCCTGCTGGGTGAATCGGACAACCAGGACATTACTGCCCAGGAACTGGCCGATTGGGCCGGTACCATCCCATACGAAATTCTGACGAATATTAATACACGCGTGCCGCGCGTTTATATAATGGAGGATGAAAATTAATGAATGTTCCCCAACCTGCAATGCAACCTAAACGGTTGAGTCTGAACGCCTTGATGACTTTCCTGAAAAATTATTGGTTTGACTATTTGGTGCTTCTGCTGGTGGCTGTTATTATCGTAACCACCGATCAACTGGCAAAAGTATGGGTACGGGCGAATGTCCCATTGGGTGGCGACTGGCTGCCCTCCCGGCTGGCCTGGTTGATGCCTTTTGCGCGCATCCGTTTTTGGTATAACTCCGGAGCGGCCTTCGGGATTTTTGCGAACGGAAATGACCTTTTCATGGTTTTGGCGATCATTGTAGCCGGAGCGATCCTCTATTATTTCCCGCGCATAGCACGCAAGGATTGGTGGCTGCGTTTGGCGTTAATGCTGCAATTCAGCGGGGCGGTTGGCAACCTGACCGACCGCATCCAGTTCGGGCACGTGACGGATTTCATTTCGGTTGGAAATTTTGCGATTTTCAATATTGCGGATGCAAGCATTACAGTGGGGGTGGCGGTACTGATCCTGGGGGTTTGGATCACTGAGACGGCCGAAAAACGCCGCGCAGCTGCACAGAAAGTTATTGCTTCTTCCACGGACGAAGGCGAGGGCAAGGGTGAGTGACCGGTTTGAAACCTTCCTCTTCGAAAAAGATGAGAAAGAACGGCTGGATATATTTCTAACAGCCTGCTTGCCAGAATTTTCGCGCAGCCGGTTACAGGGATTGATAAGAGACGGCTCCGTTTGTGTGGGCGGTGAACCGGTTACAAAAACAGGGCGGAACCTGGAAAGCGGTGAGAGGGTTGAGATTCTCATCCCTGCGCAGGTTCCGAGCAGGTTGGTGGCGGAGAACATTCATCTTGACATCATTTTCGAGAACGATGACCTGCTGGTAGTGAATAAACCTGCCGGGATGGTGGTGCATCCCTCACCAGGCCATAACAGCGGGACGTTGGTGCATGCTGTACTGGGACATCTACCCGATTTGGAGGGGATTGGCGGAGAGGAACGCCCCGGTATCGTCCACCGGTTGGATAAAGAGACCTCCGGCCTGATCATAATAGCCAAGAACGAACGTGCCCACCGCTGGCTGCAGGATCAGTTCCGTAATCGTACTGTGGAAAAGAAATACCTGGCATTGGTGGATGGAAAACCACCCACCCCAAGCGGGCGGGTGGAGGCCCCGATTGGAAGGAACAGTACCCACCGCAAATTGATGTCGGTGGTGACGCCGGAAAAGGGGCGCGTAGCAGTCAGCGAATACCGCACACTGGAAAGTTTCCCGGCTCACACCTTGTTGGAGGTTCATCCTTTCACCGGGCGGACGCACCAGATCCGCGTCCACATGGCATTCTTGGGTTGTCCAGTGGCGGGAGATACCGTGTATGGAAAGAAGACCGCCACTTTGAAGTTGGGCAGGCATTTTCTGCATGCCGTTAAATTAAGGATCACTCTTCCAGGCGAAAAGGAGCCAAAGGTGTTTGAGGCTGGGCTGCCGGATGAGCTGGAAAGAGCATTGGAAGAATTGAGAACTAGAAAGTAGACTGGAGTCAACTTATGCCCTATATAGACCTGCGTTCCGATACCGTAACCCAGCCCACTCCTGAAATGCGGGAAGCCATGGCGAAAGCCGAGGTGGGCGACGATGTGTATGGCGAAGACCCCACGATCAACCATTTGCAGGAGCTGGCAGCGGAAAAGATGGGCAAGCAGGCCGGGTTATTTGTTGCCTCTGGGACCATGGGCAATCTGATTGCGGTCCTATCGCATTGCCAGCGCGGGGATGAAGTTATTGTTGGGAAGAAAAACCACGTGTTCGTGCATGAAGCTGGTGGGATGTCTGCATTGGGCGGGGTGCATTCCTATCAGTTGCCCAACCAACCGGATGGATCGCTGTTATTGGAAGCTGTGGCGGCGGCCGTACGCCCGGACGATCTGCATGAACCCGTTACCAGACTGGTCTGTCTCGAAAATACGCATAACGGTTGCGGAGGGGTTTATCAGACGCCGGAATACACGCGTCAAATGGCAGACTGGGCGCATTCCCAGGGGTTGTCTGTTCATTTGGATGGTGCGCGTATTTTCAACGCCTCGATTGCACAAGGTTTGCCAGCCAGCCAGCTGGCCGGACCGGTGGATTCGGTTACTTTCTGCCTGAGTAAAGGGCTGTGCGCCCCGGTCGGGTCGGTATTGTGCGGCTCGCAGCCATTCATTGCCAAGGCCCGCCGCCTGCGCAAGATGCTGGGGGGGGCATGCGTCAGGCCGGGATTCTGGCGTCAGCCGGTCTGGTTGCTTTGGAGAAGATGGTAAGCCGTTTGGGAGAAGACCATGCCAGAGCAAAGAAGCTGGCGCAGGGTCTGCGGATGGTGCCGGGGCTGCAGCTGGATTCGGGAACACCTGCAACGAATATGGTTTTTCTGTCCCTGCATCCGGAGGTACATTGCACCAGCGATGAATTGATCGAAAAACTAAAAGAACGTGGCGTGCTGATCGGGGCAACCGGGGAGCGGCAGTACCGCCTGGTGACTCATTATTGGATCGATGATGCCGGCGTGGAAGCAGCCATAGAGGCATTTCGAAGAGTGATTGGTTAAGATATAATTTATATGCTTAAATGTGTTTTTTTGGGAACCGGGAGGAAGGGTAATGCAATTAACCTTGGAGATGATCGATCGTGTTGCCGGCTTCATTAGAACAAAGATAAAAATCCAGCCGCGCATTGGCTTGATTTTGGGCACGGGTCTGGGTGGGTTGGCACAAGCGATCCAGCAGCCAGCCATCATTCCATATTCTGAAATGCCCGGCTGGCCGGTATCCACTGTGCAGGGGCATACCGGACGTCTGGTTTTGGGTGAACTGGATGGACAGAGTTTAATGGTAATGCAGGGTCGCATTCATTATTATGAAGGTTATGATATGGCCCAGGTCACTCTGCCGGTGCGGGTAATGCAGAGACTGGGAATAGAAATTTTGATCGTGACCAATGCGGCCGGCGCCATTAACCCGGATTTTATACCAGGGGACGTCATGCTGATTACCGACCAATTGAATCTGGTTGGGATGACCGGTCTCAATCCTTTGATCGGACCGAACCTGGATGAATTGGGACTGCGTTTTACGGATATGAGCCAGGCCTATGACCGCGGGTTGTGTGAACTTGCCCGCAAGGTAGCACGAGATAACAAGCTGGCATTACATGAAGGGGTTTATGTCGGGTTGAGCGGGCCGTCCTTCGAATCGCCGGCAGATCTGCGCTTCCTGCGCCTGGCCGGGGCAGACTCGGTTGGAATGTCAACCGTACCGGAAGTCATTGTGGCGCGCCACGGCGGGATACGCGTACTGGGTTTCTCCGGGATCAGCAATAAAGCCAACCTGGATGGAAATACGGTCACCTCGCATGAAGAAGTGCTGGCTTCGGGAGCAGTAATCGTACCAAAACTGCAGACGCTCATCCGGGGCGTTCTACAGGCACTCTAGCCAGGGGTGGTATGACTGCCATCGTCAGTTTTTTCGTTTCCCTGGCCCCGGTTATTTTTGCGCTGCTGGCATTGGGATTGATTTTTGGTCTGCGGCAGATAATGCGTGCACGGAAGGAGGAGCGTGACGCAGTTTTTGGATTGGAACGTGAAATTTCCCAGCACCACATGCGCCAGGCCTCCGCAACCCTGTCACTGGTCACTCTGCTGGCTCTGGCGGAATTCGCCCTGGTGGTTTTCGTGGCCCCCAACATTCCGAATTTGACACAACTTGCCACGCCCACCATGAATCCGCTCCTGACGCCAACCGGTACTTTTCCCTTGGAATTCATGGAAACCCTGGGCGTTGTGACCCCCGGAGGGCCCACGGTAACCATCCAGGCGACCGGATGCATACCGGGCCAGATTGATATAACTGCACCAAAACCGGGCGATACCTTGAAAGGCTCGATCGAATTGGACGGAACCGCCAATATTCCCAACTTCGGATTTTATAAATATGAGTTTGCGCCGGCGGGATCAGATACCTGGGCCACCATCCTGGCGGATAATAAAGTCGTCCAGGACGGCAAGCTCGGGAATTGGGATACATCCGCGATTACACCGGGAGACTACCAGTTGCGGCTGGTGGTCAGCGACAATGCCGGCAATAATTTGCCTGCCTGTGTTGTCCCGGTGCATATTTTAGCTCCGTGAGGTGCAGCATGCCAGACGTAGAGATTCGCCGTGCCGCTGCATCCGATATACCGATCCTGATGGCGATTGACCATACCGTCCAGACAGATTATGTTTGGCAGATGGATGTCGACCGCGAAACCGATCAAATCGGGGCCATTTTCCGGGAGATTCGCCTGCCGCGTTCTGTAAGCGTTCCTTATCCGCGGCCGCTAAACAACCTACCAGACACGTGGAACCGGCGGTCGGGTATGTTGGTGGGGATCATCGGTGGCGAAATAATCGGTTATATCCGGATGAGCGACATGATGGTACCCCATATTGCCTGGTTTACCGATATCGTCGTCTCGCCTTCATTCAGGAGGCAGGGAGTGGCCATGGCACTCATTCTGGCTGCACAATCCTGGGCGGTGGACCGGAAAAATAACCGGGCTTGGCTGGAGATGCCTTCGAAAAATAACCCAATGGTATGCCTGGCGCGGAAACTTGGTTATGAGTTCTGCGGGTATAATGATTTGTATTACGAAACGCAGGATATTGCTTTGTTTTTTGGTCGTTCGATTCGGTAACGGTACGAAAGGGTTGCATGCTTAGTGGTTGGATGCAGTATTTACTAACGGGGATAATTACCGTTAACCAGATTTTCACAGCCGGGATCGCCATCACGGCCTTTTCCTTATTCCTATATGCCCTGTCTTTCAATTTGCGTGATCGCGTAGCGCGTTCTTTTGCCATCATCCTTTTATGCGTAGTAACGGTTTTTACTTCGGAAGCCCTGGAGAGCGCTTCCACCACGCCCCTGGTGATTGATCTGTTTCTGCGGCTGGAATGGCTGGGGATCATCTTCCTTCCGGCAACTTACCTGCACCTTTCAGATGCCATCCTGGTAACGACAGGTCAACCCAGTCGCGGACGCCGGCGCCTGGCCGTCACGGTAATGTATTCCATTTCTGCCATTTTCATCCTCATGCTGGCACTTGGTTACCTGCTAGGCCCATTAGTGATGGACGGAAACCCTGCGCCGTACCTCCAGCGTACGATCTGGACAGAAATCTTTACGGCATATTACGTTCTCATCATGGTGTTGGCCTGGATCAATTTTATCCGGGCCTTCCGCAGGACCCTGACTCGCTCAGGGCGCCGCCGCATGCTGTATTTGCTGGCCGGGGCGGCTGCACCGGCGCTCGGCAGTTTCCCATATCTGTTGTATGGTTCCGGCCTGGCGGCCAATTTCCCATTCCTGTTTTGGGGAGTGGCAACTTTAAGTAATTTCCTGGTGGGCGGGCTGATCATTCTAATGGCATATGCTGTGGCGTTTTTTGGCGTATCCTGGCCGGACCGGGTGGTAAAAAGCCGGTTATTTAAATGGATCATGCGCGGCCCTGTCGTCGCTTCGGTTGCCCTGGGTGTGATGACGATCATCCGGCGCGGAGGGGAGCATTTCGGGACAACCTATTCTGTTGCAGTACCGGCAGCCATGGTCGCGACAGTGCTTATTTTGGAGCATACCATCACATTGGCCGCGCCTCTCTGGGAGCGATTTATCTTCTTCGGCGGCGACCGGACAGACCTGGCCTTATTGCAAAATTTGGAAGAGCGATTGATCACGCAGAATGATCTGACCCAGTTCCTGGAGGCTGTGTTAGCGGCAGTCCGGGACCATTTACAATCGCCAGCTGCGTTTGTGGCGGCGTTGGATGGAGAGGAATTATCACTGGTTGTTGCTACTGGCAGTTCGCCCCTTTTGAAGGAATCCAATCTTTCGGAGGCATTAAAGGTAATCAATCGCGCAGGTAATGGGGATGGCGAGGAATATGCCTGGGGCGATTACTGGCTGTTTCCCTTGCACCAGCCGCCTGAAACCGATGAAGGTTCGCCAATTTTACTGGGCCTTCTGGGGGCCGTCCATCAAACCGACCAGGTTATTGTAAGTGACCAACGCCAGTCGCTGGCTGTACTGCTTCAGCGGGCCCTGGTGGCGCTGCAGGATCGCCGCTTGCAAAGAACCGTTTTCCGGTCACTCGAAGACTTGCGGCCTCAGGTGGATATGTTCCAGCGCCTGCGCGCGGTCGGACAACACGACAGCAAGGCCAGCCTGTTGGAGGAGACTTTGCCGCCCGGATCGGATATGGCGGAATGGGTTCGGGATGCACTGGCGCATTATTGGGGAGGCCCGAAACTGACCCAGAATCCACTGCTCAACCTGCAGATCGTCCAACAGGCCTTTAAGGAACATAATGACAACCCTGCCAATGCATTGCGATCGATTTTGCGCCAGGCAATGGACCATGTCCGCCCGGAAGGAGAGCGGCGATTTACCGGCGAATGGATTCTTTTTAATATTCTTGAAATGAAGTTTGTTGAGGGAAGAAAAGTACGCGAAGTTGCCACTCGTTTGGCAATGTCGGAGGCGGACCTGTACCGCAAACAACGGGTTGCCATCGAAGAAGTCGCCCGAATCATTCTTGAAATGGAACGCCAAACACAGGCAAATATTAGTGGGAAGGAGGCTGGATAAATCTAATGGTTCATACTCAGTATTCCGAACCGGAAATGCCGAAACAGGATGACGGCTGGTGGGCTTCTGTTCTGGCAGAAGAAGAAAGCCGGAAGCCTGTTTCGGCTGTAAAACCCCAAAGGAAAGAAGAGACCGGAAAACCTTCAACCGATTGGGGAAAGGCAGGCCAGCTTTTCCATCAGGACGAAATTATTTCATTGCATGTCACGAGTTTCAATCGAGGTGGTTTGCTGGTCGAGGGGGAAGGTTTGAATGGGTTTGTGCCCTGCTCACATCTGGTGGATTTGCCATCCCAGGCTGACGAAGATTGCCGCGAAGAAAATCTTACAGCTTACGTGGGCCGCCTCCTGCGCTTAAAAATCATCGAATGCATACCAGAAGAAAGCCGTCTGGTCTTTTCGGAGCGTGCAGCCCAAGCCAAGGCAGGTAAACGACCGGAGCTCTTTAATACCATACAGACCGGTCAACACCTTTCGGGGGAAGTGACCAATGTAACTGAATTTGGGGTTTTCGTTGACCTGGGCGGCGTGGAAGGTCTTATTCACATTTCCGAACTTTCCTGGGGACGCGTATCCCATCCCAACCAGATATGCAAGGTGGGGCAACGGGTTGATGTGCAGGTGATGGAAGTTGCACCGGAGCGCTGCCGGATAGCACTCAGCCTGAAGCGTCTGACTTCCAATCCATGGGAAACCGTTCAGGCGAGGTACCCGATCAACGCAGTTGTTCCAGCGGTTGTTACGACCTTGGTGCCGTATGGCGCATTTGCCCGTCTCGAAGAAGGTCTGGAGGGGCTGATCCATACTTCGGAAATTCCCCTGCCTCCCAATCGCATCATTAAAGATTTTCTTGCTCCGGGCCAGAGCGTACAAGTGCGGGTTTTGCAGGTGGATGCCCTGCGCCAGCGTCTTGGCCTGAGCATGAAACTGGATTGATATGCCGCTGCCTCCTTCGGGTAAAAACGCTTCCTCTTCATCCCGTGCTGTCCCCAAGGCAACCCATTCTACCGATTGGGTGGATCGCCTGGCGCGACTCCAGGCCCATTTTGGACGTTTTCTCTGGGATATTCTGGGGGTCTTCCTGTGCGCACTTGGCTTGATGACCCTTTTTGGAATTTTTGGGCTTTCAAAAGGCAGCCTACTGGAGGTGTGGGTGGCGTTTTTGCATGTCTGGTTCGGCTGGGGAGACGTGCTGATCGTGCTAATTTTCGGGGCAGCAGGCGCATTGGCATTTCGCCGCAACGTTAAGACGGTTTCAATTAAGTGGTATCGAATTATTGCGCTGGAACTGGCATTCTTCCTGACTCTGGCGCTATTGTCATCCCTAAACGGAAACCAGTTGTCGGAAGAAGCCATGTGGGGCGGCCAGGTTGGCTGGGGTCTTGCGATGGTTTTGGCCAAGTATATTGGTTCCACCTGGGCCGGGCTGGTTATTTTGGCTTTGTGGGGATTTACCCTTCTGACAGGCTTTGGATTCTGGCTTCCACTGGAAACCTGGCTGCTGCGGGAAGCCGGAGTTGAAGCCGTGGAAGAACTTTGGCCTGCCATGGCCGGAAATGAGGCCATGGGGCAGACAGAAAATACGGTCGTGTCACCACTCCCGTCAGACGCTGTGGCAGATTCCAAAAAACCTGCCCAGAAATTACCACCCGAATTCCGCAAGTCGTTCAAGGTGGAGGAACGGCAAGACAGCCACCCGACTGCGCCTGAACCGCGCAGTGAACGGCTGCCGCCCTTAAATGTATTGCTGGGTGAACAATCCGTTCGACCAGATGAACGCACTATCAACCAAACTGCCGGGCTCATAGAAAAATCGCTTTCCGAATTTGGCATCCCGGCCAAGGTGGTCGGATTTCGCATCGGGCCCACCGTGACGCAATTCGCCGTCCAGCCGGGCTTCATCCGAAAGGGTACCGAGGAAGATGCCCAGCAGATGAAAGTGCGCGTGGCACAGATTGCCAGCCTGCAGAGAGACCTGGCCCTGGCACTTTCGGCGGAACGCCTGCGAATCGAAGCTCCGGTGCCGGGACGTGCCTATGTGGGGATCGAGGTGCCGAACTTGCGCTCGGCGTTGGTGCGCTTGCGGCCGTTATTGGAAACGGAGGCTTTTTACAAGATAGGTTCGCCGCTGGCGATTGCGCTGGGACGGGACGTCTCCGGTGGACCACTGGTGGCAGACCTGGCCAGGATGCCGCATTTGCTGATTGCCGGCACGACCGGCTCAGGCAAGTCGGTGTGCATTGCCGCGCTGGCAACCTGCCTGGCAATGAACAATGCTCCGGAAGACCTGCGCATGGTGATGATCGATTCAAAAATGGTCGAATTGATCCGTTTTAATGGCCTGCCGCATCTTTTTGGCAAAGTGGAGACAAATGTCACCCGCATCCTGGGCGTGTTACGCTGGGTGGTGGTTGAGATGGAGCATCGCTATAAATTGCTGGAAGCTGCCAAAGCACGCGACATAGACGCCTATAACCTCCATTTGCAGCGCCGGAAAGATACACCAACCCTGCCCCGGATCATCGTTCTAATCGATGAAATGGCCGACCTGATGATGTCCGCGCCGGATCAAACCGAGCATGCCCTGGTACGCCTGGCACAGATGGCGCGCGCCACCGGGATCCATCTGGTGGTGGCTACCCAGCGTCCAAGTACCGATGTGGTCACCGGCCTGATCAAAGCCAATTTTCCGGCCCGGTTGGCCTTTGCGGTGGCTTCAGGTGTGGACTCTCGTGTCATCCTGGATCTGCCTGGCGCGGAGACTTTGCTTGGGCGCGGCGATTTACTGTTCCTGAACCCGGAAGTGGGCAATCCGACCCGCGCTCAGGGAGTGATCGTGACCGACCAGGAGATCGAGCGGGTAATCGCCCATTGGCAAAAGATGACACCTGAAAAAGATCTTAAACCACCCTGGGAAACCATGTTATCCGAAGAAGAGGTGGAAGGCAGTGATGATGTGCTGGTGGAGCAGGCCATCACCATCTTAAGAAAAGACCAGCGCGCCAGCGCTTCCATGCTGCAACGACGTTTACGAATCGGGTATCCACGAGCGGCGCGCTTGCTGGATCAATTGGAAGAAATGGGAGTGGTGGGGCCTTCCATGGGGGGAGGGCGCGACCGGGATGTGCTGCTCGACCCTGAAGAAGAGAGCGGAGACGCCCAGGAAGAGCCCTGATGCCCCTGTGGTATCATAGCTCTGCCTTGGGCACTTAGCCAGGAAAGGAAATACTTTGACTCAACCGACTGAAGAAAAGAAAGCCTCATTTACAGATAAAATGCGGGTGTGGTTCCGCTGGTATTATTATCCGATCGCTTCATTTTTAAACCGCGTCGGCATCCGGCCCAACACGGTCACCCTGATCGGCCTGGCCGGGACGATCGGTTGCGCACTGTTGATTGGATTTGGCCATATGACTTGGGCCGGCATCCTGCTGCTCATTATGGGCCCGGTGGATGCCATGGACGGCGCACTGGCACGCATTCGCAATGAAGCCAGCGCCTGGGGCGCGTTCGTGGACGCGGTGACCGATCGTTATTCCGAATTGTTCCTGTTCCTGGGCTTCCTGATGTTTTACATGGCGCATCCCGGGCCGGTCAGCAGCACACTAGGCATCTTGTTTGCCTACCTGGCCGCGGCCGGCTCGGTGTTGGTATCTTACGTCAAGGCGCGGGCGGATGCCTCCAAACTGGACGCGAACGTTGGATTGTTGACACGCGTCGAACGATACCTTGTCCTTATCCCAGGTTTGATATTTAGCGGCCTGTACCCTCCCCTGGCGTTGATCGCTTTGATCATCATCGCCGTCTTTGCCAATTTTACAGCCTTGCAAAGGATTTTCCGTGTGCGGCGCGATGCGTTACGCCAATTATCCCGCTCTCAGGAGTAGTTCATGCAACCCTTGCCAAATGGATTTGATATTCCTCTACCGTTCTTAAATACAAGCTTTCATATTTACTTCTATGGTATCCTGATTATGCTTGGGGTGGTCGCGGCGGCTTTCCTGGGTCAGGCCGAGGCCAGGCAGCGCGGCATCAACCCAGATTACATCTGGGATTCGCTTTTCTGGATCGTTCTGGCCGGGATTGTGGGAGCGCGCATCTGGCATATTTTCAGCCCGCCGCCTTCCATGGTGGCGCAGGGTATCACGACAGGCTGGTATCTATCGCATCCGTTGGACATGATCAATATCCGCAATGGCGGTTTGGGCATCCCCGGTGCCATCATCGGCGGAGCCCTGGCGTTGTGGCTGTATTGCCGGAACAAAAAAATCTCGTTCCTGAGCCTGATCGATGCGATCATCCCGGGTGTGGCGCTGGCCCAGGCGATTGGCCGGTGGGGCAACTTTTTCAACCAGGAATTGTATGGGAAACCCACCAACCTGCCCTGGAAGATTTACATTGATCCGGCGCATCGCGTCCAGGGCTACCAGAACTACAGTTATTTTACACCGTTGTTCCTGTACGAGTCGTTGTGGGATCTGCTAAACATGGCGATCCTGCTGTGGATGGCCCGCCGCTTTGAAAAATGGCTCAAAGCTGGCGACCTTTTCTACATCTACATGATCATGTATTCCGTCGGGCGGTTCTTCCTTGAATTCCTGCGTGTGGATGCCTCCCAGGTGGGCGGGTTAAACTTCAACCAGACCTTCGTGGTTTTTGTGGCGCTGGGCGCGGGCGTGTTCCTGTTCCTGAACCACCGTCGCCGCACGGCCACCGTGCAATGATCCAGACTGAAGACCTGAGCAAGCAGTTCGGCGATTTCTGGGCCGTGGACGGCGTAACTCTGCAGGTGCAGCCTGGACAGGTGCTGGCTTTGCTGGGTCAGAACGGTGCAGGGAAGACCACCACCGTCCGCATGATGACATCGGTGCTGTCCCCGACGCGTGGTTGGGCGAAGATTGCCGGGTATGACGTGATGCAGGCGCCCGAAAAAGTGCGGGCCTCAGTAGGGGTGCTGACCGAACAACATGGCCTCTACCTGCGCATGACCGGGGCGGAATACCTGGATTTTTACGGGAAAATCTATCGCATGGACAACGCCACCCGCCGGAAGCGCAGCCAGGCCTGGATGGATTATTTCGGGCTGGCGGAGGTGGCCACCCACCCGATCGGCCAATACTCGAAAGGCATGCGCCAGAAACTGGCACTGGCGCGCACCCTGCTGCATGAGCCGCCGGTTTTACTATTGGATGAGCCGACCTCGGCCATGGATCCAGAGTCGGCCCAGTTGGTGCGGAAAGCCATCGCCAGCCTGCGCTCTGAAAATAGATCGATTATCATCTGCACGCATAACCTGGTGGAAGCCGAAATGCTGGCAGACAAAATCGCCATCATTTACCACGGGCGGGTATTAACCAGTGGGACGATCGAGGAAATGAAAAGAAAGCTGCTGGGTCCGGCTGAATACGAGTTAAAGGTGCGCGGCGAATGGCCGCGTATGACCTTTGCATTGCCGCAGGGCGTCACCGCCCTCACAGCGGGACCTTCCGGCCCGCGCTTCCGGGTGGAAGACCCGCAAATGGCCAACCCGGTTTTATTGAAAGAACTGATGCAGCGCGGCGTGGAAGTCGTCGCGTTGCAGGAATTACCGCGTACGCTCGAGCAGGTCTATCTGGCCGCCATGGCCCAGGTGCAGCATGCTTAAAGGTTTGAAAGAGGAATTGGGCCTGGCCTGGTTGGTCGCCTGGCGCGAACTGCGCGACCAGTTGCGGGATTACCGCATTATTTTCCCGATGATTGCGCTGACCTTGCTCCTGCCATTACTGGCGGACGTGGGAGCGCAAGCCGCCATCAATTTCACAACCAAATACGGCACACCCCTGATCGCAGAGCGATTGGTGCCGTTCCTGCTCATGGTGGTGGGTTATTTCCCCATCACGGTATCCCTGGTGATCGCCTTAGAGTCGTTTGTCGGCGAGAAGGAGCGCGGCACGATCGAGCCGCTCCTGAGCAGCCCGCTCAAGGATTGGCAGCTCTTCACGGGCAAGCTGCTGGCCGGGACCATCGCCCCGCTGTTTACTGCATACCTGGGTATCACCGTTTATATGATCGGCCTGCATTTCCAGCACATTCCCTTCCCGGATGCCAGCCGGATGGCAGAAACACTGACCCTGACGGCTGTCCAGGCGTTCTTGATGGTCACCGGAGCAATCCTTATCTCCACCCAGGCTACTTCGGTACGCGCTTCGAACCTGATGGCCTCGTTTATCGTCATCCCGATGGCCCTGCTCATCCAGGGCGAAAGTGTCATGTTATTCTGGGGCAACGACCAGGCCCTCTGGCTGGCGGTGGCGGGTGTGCTCGTGCTGGCGGTGTTGCTGGCACGCGTCGGGATCGCTCATTTCCAGCGGGAAGCTCTACTCGGGCACGAAATTGATGTGCTCAATCTGGGCTGGATCGGGCGGACTTTCTGGCGCGGTTTCAAGGGCAATGCAAAATCATTCCCAGCCTGGTTTCAGACGGAAGTCCTGGGCACTGTCAGGAAACAGGCCGTCTCCATCTGGATGACGCTGGGGCTGGGCATTGCTGCCGCGCTGGCCGGCTACGTGATGGTCGCCTTCAACATGGAAAAAGTTGTCAGTGCCTTCCATGCAGGCAGCCTGGCGGGTGTATTGAACGCTGGGACGGGTGTTTCGCTCTCGAATATCGTCATTTCTTTTCCTATGATCTGGGGGCACAATCTGCGGGCGGTGGCGATCATCCTGTTGCTCGGCTTGTTTTCTTTTGGTGTCCTGGGGGTTTTGGTCTTCCTTTTGAATACGAGCATCATTGGCATCGTCCTGGCCTTGGAAGGCGCCCTGGGAATGTCGCCGCTGAAGCTGGCCATCTTTGGGATCCTGCCGCATGGCATTTTCGAGATCCCCGCGCTGATCCTTTCCAGCGCGGCCGTGCTGTACATTGGTATTGCGCTGGTGACCCCGCGTTCGCAGTTGACATTGGGTGAAGTGTTGATCAACGCGATTGCCGATTGGGCCAAGATCGCGGTCGGGCTGGTGCTGCCATTATTGACGATCGCGGCTGTTTTGGAGACGTGGGTTACTCCTGTCCTATTGCATTCCGTGATTAAGTAGGGTTAGGATAAGGCCACACCAAGAAAGCCTCTCGTGCTGCGATGCTAAACTTAATTTTCCTGGGTACTTCCAACGCCATCTCGGATGCGAAGCATGAAAACACCCATATGCTCCTGGTGGGCGGGCAGCGCATGGTCTTGATCGACTGCCCGAACAGCCCCTTTGTCCGTTTCCGACATGCCAACGTTGACGCAACCCGCTTGAGTGATCTTATCCTGACACATTTTCACCCTGACCACGTATCAGGGGTGCCGCAGTTCTTGATGGATATGTGGCTGATGGGCCGTCGCCAGCCTTTAAATGTCCACGGGCTGGCGTATACTCTCGACCGAGTCGAGAAAATGATGCAGTTATACGGCTGGTCCGATTGGCCGGGCTTCTACCCGGTTGAATTCCACCGCCTGCCGGAAGAGCCCCTGGTACGCCTCATCGAAACTGAAGAGTTCCGCATCCTGGCTGTCCCGATGAAGCATTTCATTCCCACCATCGGTCTGCGGATGGAATTCGCTGCCTCCAAAAAAATCCTGGCCTACTCCTGCGACACGGAGCCTTGCCCGCAAATGGCGCAGCTGGCCGGAGGAGCGGATATCCTGGTGCATGAATCGACCGGCGCCCAGCCGGGACATTCCTCGGCGGCGCAAGCCGGGCAGGCCGCCAAACAGGCCGGCGTCGGCAGCCTCTATCTGATCCATTATCCCACCGGGCAGTACTCCCACCAGGATCTGCTGGTCGAAGCCCGCGCCCAATTCGCCGGTCCGGTTGCCCTGGCGGAAGATTTCATGCAGTTGAATTTCGATTGATTGCTTCTCCATAAGGTCATTCTTGAAATTAAATAAAAAAAGGCACCGAGCCTATTGCATTAGTGCCTTTGTCCCTTTGTACCTTTTTGCCTAATCTTTTAACCTACCAGCCCTTGATAAACTGCTCCCATTCTGAGTTTTCTTCCAGGTGCCGCCCGAAGATGTAATACGCGCTGGCTGGGGGTTGCATCGGAACGTGCAGCAGGTGCATGTGCACTTCCACCAACTGTCGCCCACCTTTGCGGTGGTTGCAGCCCGGGCACGCCGCCACAACATTGGTCCAGATGTGCTCTCCGCCCAGGTGCTTGGGCAGCACGTGGTCCACCGTCAGGTCGCTGGTGTGCCTGCCGCAGTACTGGCAGGTATAGTTGTCCCGCCGAAAGACCTCCCGGCGGGATAATTTGATCTGCAGGCGCGGCCGATGGATCATTTTATCCAGCCGGATGACGGATGGCCGTGGCAGCACCTGCTTGACCGTCTGGATGGTGCCGCGCCCGTTCATCACCATATCCGCCTTTCCCCCCAGGATCAGTCCAATGGCGCGGCGGGTGTTGCAAACATTGACAGGCTCGAAATTTGCGTTGAGAACCAGTACCGGCTCGTTCATAGTTTTTTACGTTGGCGTGTATTATACTCCAGACCAAAACAGGCACTCCTTGTGAATTTTCGCATAAATAAAAGCCAAAAAATAGATGGAAGGAGCAAACCATGCGCATCTTGATTGCCGGCGGCTCCGGGCTGATCGGCACGGCCCTGACCAGATCGCTTCTGGCGGACGGTCACCCGGTCTGGGTGCTGACCCGCAGTCCTGAAAAGGCGAACCTGCCGCACGGAGTCGCCCCGCTTGGTTGGGACGGCAGAACGGTGGAGGGCTGGGCGGATGTGCTCAGCCAGGTGGATGCGGTCGTCAACCTGGCCGGCGAAACGCTCGCCCGCTGGCCCTGGACAATGCCGCGCAAGCAGCAGCTTTGGGACAGCCGTGTGTTGGCCGGCCAGGCCCTGACCCAGGCCATCCAGGCCGCTTCGGTGCGACCGCAGGTGCTCATCCAGGCCTCTGGTGTCAATTTCTACGGCCCGCACAAGCAGGAGCTTGTCACCGAAGGCGATGGCGCCGGAACGGATTTCTTGGCCCGGCTGTGCGTGGATTGGGAAGCCTCCACCCGGCCGGTTGAAGAACTGGGTGTGCGGCGTTTGGTCATCCGTACGGCCGTCGTGTTTGCCCCCAAAGGCGGCATCCTGCCGCTCATGCTGTTGCCGCTGCGCTTGTTTGCCGGCGGACCGGTTGGCGGCGGCCGCCAGGGTCTGGCCTGGATCCACCTGTCCGATGAAGTCGCCGCCATCCGCTTCCTGCTCAAAAACCAGAATGCCCGCGGCCCGTTCAACCTGACCACCCCCGACCCCATCTCCAACGCCGATTTCACCCGCACTGCCGCCCGCCTGCTGCGGCGTCCTTATTGGCTGGCCGCCCCGGCCTTCGCCTTGCGCCTGGTTCCCGGGCAGATGGCCACCCTCGTCCTGGATGGCGCCTATTTACGCCCGGCCCGCCTGCAGGCGTTGGACTTTACCTTTCGCTTTGCCAACCTGGAAGACGCCTTGAAGGACTTGTTGGGAGAGAAGGAAATTTCCGCCAATCTTCACTAATCATCTCTAATCTATTATTTTATTAGTGTCGATTAGCGGAGACGAGTACCATGCACTGGCGTTAGCGGATTCTATTTTTTTCTAGTTCATCGGCACGGTCAGGCTGATAAGACATGGCAAGATCCAACCCTTGCTGTGATTCTTTATTACGCCCGAGACTATAATGGCACTATTTATTTCTTCTGAATACCGAAACTGTCCCATGAAGGGGATTCCGTTATTTTAACTTTTCTTCCATTTTCAGTTTTTCGTCTTATCACTTTTTTCTTGTTACCTTTTAATTCTTTTGTATTTAGCTTTATTACTTCATTTCCTTCCTTCGTGTTCACCTGTCCCGCGGCGTTCTTCCGCAGGATTTTGCCCTTTGTGAACTCAGTGTCCTTTGTATTAAAAATGGTTTTGAAAAATCCCTAACCCCTAATTCTTCTTCCAAAACACGGTATAATTCCTTCATAATATGGGCGAGAAATCATCTCTTATTCAAATTAAGGGCATCCGGGACGGGCTCCTGATCACCCTGGCGGGGGCAGACTGGCCGGACTTGGTGGCGGCTTTCATTGAGAACATCGAGAGCCGCTCGGCCTTTTTCAAGGGCGCCCGGGTGGTGTTGGATGTGGGCCCGCAAGACTTGCGTGTAGCAGATTTATCCAAATTACGTGACCAGCTTTCGGAACATTCCGTTTCGCTTTGGGCCGTGCTGAGCGAATCCGGCCTCACCGAGCGCACAGCCCAGAACCTCGGGCTGGCCACCCGCCTCTCCAAGTCGCATCTTACCGAAGCCACCGCCAAACCCGACGGGCTCCTGCCCGAGGGCGCCGCCAAATGGGTCAAGGGTCCCCTTCGCTCAGGCGGCAAGATTTCCTACGAAGGCAATGTTGTCGTCATCGGTGACGTCAATTCCGGTGCCGAGATCGTCGCCGGCGGCAGCGTCATCGTTTGGGGCCGTCTGCGCGGCGTCGTGCATGCCGGTTGCCATGGCGATGAAGCTGCGGTGGTGTGTGCATTGGAGCTGGCGCCCATGCAGTTGCGCATTGCCGGGGAAATTGCCATCTCGCCCAAGAAACAGCCCCGCAGCCAGCCGGAAGTGGCCAGCATCCAGGATGGGCACCTGGCTGCGCAACCCTGGAACGCCTCGACAGGACGGTAAAATGACAGCTAAAGTGGTTACTGTTGCTTCGGGCAAGGGCGGGGTCGGCAAAACGACTTCCGTTGCAAATATCGCTGTCGCACTGGCCTCGCGCGGCCAGAAGGTCACCTGCATCGACGGCGACATCGGCTTGCGCAACCTGGACGTGATCCTGGGCCTGGAGAACCGCATCGTCTACGACTTGGTCGATGTGATCGAAGGCCGCTGCCGTCTCCGCCAGGCCATGATCCGTGACAAGCGCCTGTCCGAGCTCTACCTCATTCCGGCCGCCCAGACCCGTGATAAATCCGCCGTTTCCCCCTCTGACATGGTCCGCCTGTGTGATGAACTGCGTCCCGAGGTGGACTGGATTCTGATCGATTCGCCCGCCGGCATCGAGCGTGGCTTCAAGAATGCCATCGCCGCTGCCGACCGCGTCCTGGTGCTCACCAACCCGGAGGTTTCCGCCGTGCGGGATGCCGACCGCGTCATCGGTCTGCTCGAAGCCGAGGGCAAAGGCCCGGCCTCCCTGGTCATCAACCGCCTCAATCTTGCCATGGTGCGGCGCGGCGACATGCTGTCCGTCGAAGATGTGCTCGACCTGCTGGCAATCGACTTGATCGGGATCGTCCCCGAAGATGAAAATGTCATCGTCGCCTCCAATCGTGGCCAACCGCTCGCCCTGGATTCGAAGAGCAGGGCCGGCCTGGCCTTCCAGAATATCGCCCGGCGCCTGATGGGCGAAAAGGTGCCTTTCATCGATCTCGAATCGCAGAATGTATTCATGCGCCTCCTGGGGAGGAAGTGACCATGGCTTTCCTTTTTCGACGCAAGAAAAGTGCCTATAACGCCAAGGAACGGCTGCAGCTGGTCTTGATCCATGACCGCACCGACCTGTCGCCCGCCCAGCTGGAATCACTCAAGGATGCCCTGATCGAGACCATTTCCCGCTACATCGAGATCGACCCTAGCGCGGTACGCATCAACGTGGCCCAGGACGGCCGCGAACAACGCCTGGTGGCCGATATTCCGTTAAAAAGCCCCCTTCGCAGGCGGCGTTAATCCCCCTAAACCGTAGTAGAATTCGCCCAATCTATGTTCCGTAGCAACTTCTGGCGGCACTTCGATTTTTGGCTGCTGGGGGCGGTCATTATCGCCCTGGTTTTTGGAGTAACCATGATCCGCTCTGCGATCGCAGGTAACGCCACCCTGGCGGATCTGGTGCCGCGCCAGATCATCTTCGGCGCAGTTGGCTTTGTGGTCATCCTCCTGGCGGCTGCCATCGACTATCGCTTCTGGTCCGGGGCGATCGTGCCGATGTATATAGTCATTGTCCTGGCCCTGCTGTTGTTATTTGTCGTTGGTGGGACTCGTTTTGGTGCCACGCGCTGGCTCGAAACCGGCCTGGTATCCATCCAGCCGACCGAACTGGCCAAGATGGTCGTCATCCTGGCGCTGGCGAATTTCTTCGACCGGAATATCGAATCGCACCGGAACTGGGGCTGGCTTTTGAAAAGCCTGTTCATCGCCCTTGGCATCGCCGGCCTGATCTTCATCCAGCCGAACCTGAGCAACGTTATCGTCGTCATGATCCTGTGGGCGGCCATGGCCTGGGTGGCCGGGCTGGACCTCAGGCAGTTGGGTATCCTACTGCTCGTGGTCATCCTGCTGGGTGCGGTGGCATACTCGTTCTTCCTGCAGCCGTACCAGCGCGACCGAATCACCACCTTCATTTTTCCTCCCACCAATACCAGCTACGGCGCAACGTATAATGTGCTCCAGGCCCTGGCGGCGCTCGGTTCGGGCGGCTGGGTGGGGGAGGGCTATGGACACGGCACCCAGACCCAGTTGCGCTTTATGAAGGTACGCCACAACGATTTCATTTTTTCAGTGATCGGTGAGGAACTGGGTTTTATCGGTGCCCTGTTCGTGCTCATTCTACTGGCGTTTATCGTCTACCGCTGCCTGCGCGCCGCCCGCCTGGCGCGCGACCCCTTCGGCTCCATGATCGCTTATGGGGTCGCCATTCTGATATTCTTCCAGGCGGTGGTGAATATCGCCGTCAACCTGAACCTGATCCCTGTGACGGGTATCCCGCTCCCGTTCATCAGTTATGGTGGCAGCGGGCTGATCTCCCTCATGTTGGGGATCGGGTTGGTCGAAAGCGTGGTAATACGGCATAAACCAATCAGCTAAGCGCACGACCGGAGAACTACTTTGACCCCAAAAACTGCTCGCACCCGTTTCGCCCCGTCTCCCACCGGGCGGATGCACCTTGGCTCTGCCCGCACCGCCTTGTATTCCTATCTACTGGCGCGCCATACCGGCGGCTCCTTCCTCCTGCGCATTGAAGACACCGACCAGAAACGCTTTGTGCCCGGATCGGAACAGGAATTAATGGACGGCCTGCGCTGGCTGGGTCTGGAATACGACGAAGGCCCGGATATCGGCGGCTCGCATGGGCCCTACCGCCAGACCGAAAGGCGGGAGATTTATAAAGAGTATGCCTGGAAACTGGTGGAGCTGGGCCACGCCTTCCCGTGCTTCTGCAGCCCGGAGCGGCTGGAAAAGGTCCGCCAGGAGCAGATGAAGAACAAGCAGAACCCGCGCTATGACGGCACCTGCCGCAACCTGGACCCGGATGAAGCCCGCCGGCGCGCCCTGACTGGCGAGCGGCATGTCATCCGCTTTAAAATGCCCAAGCAAGGCTCCATTACCACCGCCGACCTGGTGCGCGGTTCCATCACCACCGAGAACTCCGCCCTGGATGATTCGGTCCTGCTTAAATCGGATGGCCTGCCCACCTATCACCTGGCTGCCATGGTTGACGACCACCTGATGGAGATCACCCACGTCATTCGCGGCTCCGAGTGGCTGCCATCCATGCCACTGCACGTGCATGTCATCCGTGCCTTTGGCTGGGAGGAACCGCAATTTGTGCACCTCTCGGTCTTCCTCAAGCCCAGTGGCAAAGGCAAAATGAGCAAGCGCGAAGCTGCCGAAGCGATGAAAGACGGCCATTCGATTTTCATCGGCGATATGAAGGAGCTGGGTTACATCCCAGAAGGAGTGCTGAACTGGATCGCCCTGATGGGCTGGGGCGTCTCCGAAGAGGATGTAATGACTCTGGATGAAATGATCGCCCGCTTCGAAATCAACAACCTGACGCCCGCCCCGCCCGCCATCAATTTCGCCAAACTCGATCATTTCAATGCCACCCACATTCGACAGGTTCCGGAAGTGGACCTGGCTGCCCGGATCAAGCCGTACTTTCTGCGGGCAGGCCTGACTGTGGAGGATGCGAAATTGATGATGATCATCCCGCTCATCCGGGAGCGGCTGGTCACGCTGGATGATTGCCTGCCCTTCGCGTCCTGGTTCTTCAAGGAGACCGTTACGCCTATTCCCGCCGAACTGGTTGCGAAAGGCCTGAGCGTGGCGCAGTCGGCCGGCATTTTGCGCAAATCCTACCAGGTTTTGGCCGGGTTACCCGAACTACGACATGATCTGGCTGAACCACCCATGCGTGCCCTGGTCGGGCAGCTTGGCCTCAGCCCCAACCAGGTATTCGGGATCGTGCGCGTGGCCGTTACGGGACAGACCGTCAGCCCTCCTCTTTTCGAAAGCATGCAGATCGTAGGCAAGCAACAAGTTCTGGAGAGGCTGCAACAGGCGATCAATATTCTTGAAAATATGTAATTAGATGGAAGCTTAAGTTGGATAAGAAGCAAGACTCTAATTGTAAAGTTGTTTCCTTTAAAATCTATCAGGGTAATCTGGTAACCTTTAGTGGCAGGCAGGCTGCATGAGAATTGCGATCAAATCGGCTGAACAATGGAGCACCTTCGAAAAAGCCCGGCAGGACTGCGTGGTAACCAGCTCCTTATATGCCTACCTGACCGAAACGAAATGAGCGCCTCCAGAATGGGCCGTCATGGTCTGGGAAGACGATTAGATGGTCAGTAACGTCCACATAGTGGTGCGAACGGTAAAAGTGGGTAAAGAATCGGTCAGGCTGGGCGGGATAGGGAATATTGCCACCAAGGTGGAATGGCGCCAGCGCGGCTATGCCAGCCGCACACTGGAGGTGGCGCAGGATTTTTTTGCACCGGCCCCTGCAGGTGGATTTTGGATTGAGGATTTCCACACTGGAGATGGTCTCACATTATGCCAAAGCCGGTTGGAGCAAGGTGGCGAATTCATTGACAATCGATCAGCCGGATGGAAAGGCCAGATTGAATTATCCGGTCATGGTGCTCCCGGTCGGCAGATTGGATTGGCCTGAAGGCGATATTGACCTGTGCGGCCGGCCCTGGTAGATGGTTCAGACCAGGAAATATGTTTTGACCAGGTAGATCATACCAACGACGAACCCGATCGTGACCACGATCCAACGCAACGAATCGGGCTTTACCCGCCTGGCCAACCGTCCGCCCATCGAACCTCCCAGCAGCGCGCCAGCCATCATAACCAGTGCAACGCTCCAGACTACTTTCCCGGAAAAAACAAAAAGCAGGGCAGCCGCGAAGTTGGCTGAAAAAGCGATGAATTGTTTAAGAACATTCAGGTGTGTAAGTGAATCGTTCAGGAGCAAGCCCAGGATTGCCAGCATAATGATACCCAACCCGGCCCCAAAGTAGCCACCATAAATGGCTCCGAGAAATACGGGCAGAAAAATCCATCCTTCCGGAATGGATCTGGTCGAGTCCTTTTCCTGGCGGCGATCCAACCACCTGCGCAGTGGGCTCTGCAGGGCCAACAGGCCTGCAGCCCCCAGGATCAAAAAGGGGACAAGATTCGAGAACAGTTTTTCATTGGTCCGTAAAAGAAGAAACCCACCTGTCAACCCGCCCAGGACGCCGGCAGGAAGGCAGATCCAGAGGCGTTTTCTTTGACCCTTCAAATCCTTGACCTGAGCCAGGGTGCCGCCCAAAGAGCCGGGCCAAAGTCCCAGAGTGTTTGTGACATTGGCAGAGACTGCCGGCAGACCGATCGCCAGTAGTGTGGGGAAGGTGATGAGCGTTCCACCTCCGGCCAGGGCGTTAATCACGCCTGCGGCGAGGGAGACGAGGACAACGAAGAGGTAGTGGAGGATGGGCATGCAGGGAAATCTTATGGTTCCAAAGTATGCTGATGTGATGGTACAGCCTGGAAGATATATCAGACTTTCCCGGATTTTTCGATCTTCGCCCAGGAATCTTTGAGCGTGACGGTGCGGTTGAACACCAGTTTTTCGGGGGTTGAGTCCAGATCCATGCAGAAATAGCCGGTACGCTCGAATTGGAATTTATCACCGGGTTGTGCTTCGGCCAGGGAGGGCTCCAGGAAACAGTCTGGCAATACTTCAAGAGAGTTGGGGTTGATGACCTGGGTAACATCCTCGCCTTCGTCCGGGTTTTCGGCAGTGAATAAGCGTTCGTAGAGGCGGACTTCGGCCCGGAGAGCATGCTCGGCCGAGACCCAGTGGATGGTGGATTTGACCTTGCGGCCATCCGGGGCGTCCCCGCCGCGCGTGGCTGGATCGTAGGTGCAATGTACTTCCGTCACCTCTCCGGTTTTCGGGTCGTGTGTAACGCCGGTGCATTTGATTAGATAAGCATACCGCAAGCGGATCTCGTTGCCGGGATATAACCGGAAATATTTGGGCGGCGGTGTCTGACGAAAATCATCCTGTTCAATATATAGTACTTTCGAGAAATGCACCTGGCGCGTTCCAGCAGTTTCGTCTTCGGGATTATTGATCGCTTGCATCTCTTCCGATTGGTCTTCGGGATAATTATCGATCACCAGCTTGAGCGGGTGTAGGATGGCCATGCGGCGGGTGGAGCGCTTGTTCAAATCGTCGCGAATGAACGATTCGAGCAAAGCCATATCGACCCAACTATCGTTATTGGTTTCACCAACAAAGGCGATGAAATTCTGAATGGCTTCCGGATTAACACCGCGGCGGCGCAGACCCCGCAAAGTGGTGAGGCGCGGATCGTCCCAACCGCTTACCACGCCATTCTCCACCAGCTTACGCAGTTTACGCTTGCTCATCATCGCATAAGTTAGGTTCAGCCGGGAGAACTCGATCTGGCGGGTCTTGAACTCGCCAAGCTGTTCTAGAAACCATTCATAGAGCGGGCGGTGAATAATGTATTCGTTCGAGCAGAGTGAATGCGTGATGCCTTCCATCGAATCATTCTGGCCGTGCGACCAGTCGTACATCGGGTAGATGCACCACTTGTCACCAGTGCGGTGATGGCTGGCGTGCATGATACGATACATAACCGGGTCACGCATGACGATATTGGGATGGGCCATATCGATTTTGGCGCGCAGGACCCGGCTACCATCCGGGAACTCACCGTTCTTCATGCGCTCCAGCAAGTCCAGGTTTTCTTCGACGGAACGGTTGCGGTAGGGGGACTCAATGCCGGGTTTTAAAGCCGATTCGGTGTGACTCCACTTGGTGCCGCGCGGCAGGGTACCGCGGCTAGTGCTCATCTCCTCGGGAGACTGGTCGTCAACATAGGCCAATCCTTTTTTTACGAGCCGGATGGCCCATTCATAGAGCCGGTCGAAATAATCAGAGGCAAAAGTGACTTTGACCCAGTGGATTCCCAGCCAGCGGGCGTCCGCCTCGATCGCTTCGACAAATTCGGTCTCCTCTTTAGCCGGGTTGGTGTCATCAAAGCGCAGCACCAATTCGCCGCCGAATGCTTTGGCAGTGTTGTAATCGATCAGGAAGGCCTTGACATGCCCGATATGCAGGTAGCCGTTCGGTTCCGGGGGCAGGCGGGTGCGGACATAGTTGAAGCGACCGTTCTTCAGATCCTCGGCAACCAGGTTAATGATGAAGCTGTTGGGTGTAGAGGTTTCGTTGGTGTCCATATTTGTTTCCTTTTTGGAATTAATTCAAGTGCATTATTATAACAAATGGAGTAGGTATTACCGTATCAATATATGAAAAGAGTAATAAAGAAAAGAAGGAAAAAGGTAATTCATACAAACCCAATACTATAAAACCTTTCAGGACAGGGTTGGAGACGTGAATGGTCGACATGGTTTCCAATCCTTTCAGGAATTCTTGACGAGATCTAGTACGAGGATGTGATAACGTCAAGAGAAAAGCCCCCTCGCTTCGTCATTATTTAATATTGACCGTTCGGGATTTGTTGTATAATACCGGCATTATGAACGCCGGAATTTCCTCTTTTTTCTATTATCCTCACCTTTAAAACGCCGTTGCGGGTGGGGAGGACGCGCCTGCCGCAGCGGGCGCGTTTTTTTTATTTTGGAATCATGGAGGCTTTTATGAATATCGACGAGCAAGTGGCTCTGTTGATGCAAGGGACTGAATATGGTGACGAGGAATTGAAAAATAGTATGGCGGAGGAACTGCGCCAACGCCTGTTGGAAGCGCAGCAGGAACGCCGTTCCTTGCGCATCTATTGTGGATTCGATCCGCGGACATCCGATCTGCACTTGGGTCATACCGTGCCGATGCGCAAACTACGCCAGTTCCAGGAGCTCGGGCATGAGGTCACGTTCGTTGTCGGTTCGTTCACGTCCTTGATCGGCGACCCATCCGATAAGGATAAACTGCGCCCGATCCTGACCCAGGCGGAGGTTGAATTTAACGCCCGCACTTACGCCGAACAGGCTTTTAAGATCCTGGACCGGGAAAAAACAAAGATCAGCTTCAACTCGGAATGGTTGTCGGAATTGACTTTTACCGAATTGATCAAATTGGCCTCCAATTTCACGATCCAGCAATTTGTTACACGCGATAATTTTCGCAAGCGCTGGGATAACGGCGACCCAATTTACCTGCATGAGACTTTTTATTCTATTATGCAGGGATATGACGCGCATGCCCTGCGAACGGATGTGCAGGTGGGCGGTACCGACCAACTCTTTAATATTGTCACTGCCGCGCGGAAAATCATGACTGCGCTTGGCGACAAGCCCAATATTGCCATCATCCTGGGAATTTTGCCTGGCACGGATGGCGAAGTCAAGATGAGTAAGAGTCTGGGCAACCATATCCCGCTGCTTTCGACGCCGGAAGATATGTATGGGAAGGTGATGTCGGTGCCGGACAAGGCCATGGGAGCCTATATGCGGCTTGTGACGCGCTGGACGCCTGTCAAGATAGCTGGGATCGAAGAGGAGATTAAATCCGGAAAACTACATCCTCGCGACGCCAAGATGGCGCTGAGTCGAGAGATCGTATCCATTTATCACGGCGAAGCGGAAGCGCAGGCGGCCGAAGGAACCTTTCGGAAAATCTTCCAACAAAAGGAATTGCCGGAGGAAATACCGAATTATACCCTTCAGCCGGGCCAGACCGTTGTTGACGTTTTGATGGCGGCTAACCTGGTGACCAGTAAATCGAATGGACGGCGCATGATCGAGCAAAAGGGGGTTAAATTGGATGGGGAAGTATTGGAAAAATTTGAGGCTCCATTCCCGCACGCGGGGGTGCTGCAAGTAGGGAAAAGAAGATTCGTACGGGTGAAATAGCAGTCTGCGGGCAGGAACCGACTAAATTCGTTAACACAAGATTATTTATGCACTAATACGATTGTATAAAATTGGAAATTCCCGACACCTGAATGAAGGTGCCGGGAATTATTATGCTGAGGGATTGACGAGCGAGATGTTAAATATGAAAGAAACGTAAAAAATCATTCTCACAGGCAAGTGCCAGATTTATCAATGAAGGAGGCGGAATCAAGGTTGCATGGCAGCCACCAAAACCTGCTTGCTCACATAGGCGGCCGACTGATGGTCTGCGTCCTCCAAGAGAACCACTATCGCCAGTGGAGAACCCTGCCATGCGGGGAGTGTTCCACCTATTGCCCAAACGAACGGTTTGGTAGCTGTCCCGGCCATGCCACTCCACTGCCAGATGGGTTGGCCTTTTACCATAAGGGCTTTGGCGGCTGAGATTGCCGAGCTTGAAGAAAACACCTGCACCGGTTGGCTTAGCGGTGGTAACACAACCCAACCCTGGGAAGGCGTTTTAACCGCCATTGCCAGGCGGGGCGCGGGTCGCCAGCCTTTATCACTAAGAGCGGAGGCAGCCAATGCCATTTGCAACGGACTGATGCGCAGGGATTGGCCGGGTAAACTTGCTACCGCGACGGGCAGGTGCAACTCTGGCACATTGTAGAAGCCCATGACTGTAAACGTCTGGGGGGAAGGATCGATCGATTGAAGCCAGGCTTGCATGGACGGGCCGAGAGGGTAAACCTCCTGGGCAGCGCGGTCCAACAATGGTGATTGGGGATTCTTCAGCAAAGCGGCGGCTTGCTGATCAAGGAGGTTGGGGTCATATGTGGGGTGGGAGGCAATTGCCAGAATCTCACCGCTCTGCGCATTTATTAGTACGATCGCTCCAGAACGGCTCGCAAGCAAGTTATCCACATGCTGCTGTAATTCCAGATCGATGCTCAGACGGATGTCCAGGCCAGGAGGCGGCTGGCCATAGACCAGGTGGTTCCACCAGATGCTGCTGGCTGGATTCCCCTGCAAGCCGCGCAAATATGGGTCTAGTGTTGATTCCAACCCGGCCTGTCCATACACCGGATCGGTGTAGCCTGTTATCGAAGCCAGGTCAGGGTAACCATAATTGCGGGTGAAGTCCCCGGTTTTTCCAAGTGTAAAGTCTATGGGAGTTCCATTCCGGTCTAGCAGACTGCCGCGTTTTACATAGCGGTCATCAATGGAACGACGGGCGTTATCGGTACGCGTTAAAAGATCAGGGCCGCGCCAGACCGCCCACCAGCCATTGGCGATGGCAAGGGCAAACAAACCCAGACCGACCAATCCGGCCAGGACCAGATAAGGCTGGGGATTGGAGAGGGGGGCGGGCTCGTCTTCGGGCTGACAAGAGATGAATAAAAGGATGAGCAATGCCAGGAACGAAGTCAACAAAGATGACCCCCCATACGATACAAAGGGCAGTGTCACACCAGTAAGTGGAAACAGGCGGACATTTCCTCCCATGATGAGAATACTTTGCGCTCCGATGTAAGCGACCAGACCGGTGGCCAGGAGGCGACGGAAGCCATCGGGTGCACACATGGCAGTATGCAGTCCCCGGGCCACAAAGAAACCAATCAGAGCCAGCAGGCCGAGAGTCCCGACTAACCCGGTTTCTTCAGCAATCGCGACAAAAATAAAATCGGAAATGGCCACCGGCACCAGACCGGGGCTGCCCATGCCAGGTCCACGGCCAGACGTCCCGCCATTGGCAACCGCCATGAGAGACTGCACGATTTGAAAAGAGCCGCCGGAGGGGTCGAGCCAGGGGTTTAACCAGGCATCGATACGCACACGCACGACATCAAATAGGAAATAACCGACGATTCCGGCAAACACCAGCCCAACCAGACTTACAAGCAGGATGCGCTTCTTACCTATGGCGATGAACAGGATGATGGTATAGAGAAAAATAAAAATGGAAGCTGTGCCAAGATCGTGTTGGACGGCGAGAAGGAGCAAGGAAATCCCCAAGACAACTGTAGTGGGGGCAACCAAAGGCATGACACGAAGACTGAGCGGCAGTCGATCAGCCAGGTAGGCAGCCATGTAGACTATCAGCAGCAACTTGAGCGGTTCGGATGGCTGGAAGTATACGCCGCAACATCCCAGCCAAGCATGTTCATAACCGCCGCCCGGGTCAGTACCAAAAATAAGCGTCAGAGCAGTCAATGAAAGGCCGCCGGTCAGCCAGATATATTTGTAGCGACGCAAAAAGTGTAATTCTGGAGAAAACCGCAATCCAAGCAAGAGAACCAGCCCACAAACCGCCAACCAGATAGTCTGGCGGAAACCAAAGCTAGGTACCAATCTATAAATCGTGAGAATGCCCCAACCGGTCAGAATGGCAGCCAAAGGCAACAAATACGGGTCAGCCTCCGGAATGCGACGTCTAATCTGGAGGTGTGCAAAGAAGAAAACGACGACCCAAACACCAAAACCCAGCCATTGCGACCAATGATATTGAACGTCCCAAGAGCGAGCACGCGCTGCCGGAGCCAAAGTCAGGATAAGCGAATAGATAAAAAGAAAAGCTCCCGCCAGAGTTAGCAGACGGGTTTGAGTTTGGGAACGAGAGAGGGTGGATGGGCGAGGGCGCAAAGGAATTGGTCTTAATTCAGATATTTCTTGACGAGTAAATCCAACCGCTTGCGCGTATCGTCTGGCACAACAACGGGATCGGTGATGATGGCGCCAGCCAAGGAATTTTCGCAGGCACAAGTGCGTTTTTTGTACAGAGCTTTTACCAGGTTGTGGACGGCTTGCTGAGCAATAAGGGTATTTTGGTTAAGTGTATGAATGACCATTTCCACAGTCACCGGAGCTTTATTTGTATGCCAGACATCGTAGTCTGTGACATGCGCCATGACGGAATAACACATCTCTGCCTCGCGTGCCAGGAACGCTTCCGGAGCGGCGGTCATGCCAATAATGGACATGCCCCATGCGCGGAAAGTGTTAGATTCGACCTTTGTGGAGAAACGCGGTCCTTCTATGATGATAAAAGCGCCGCCGTGGTGGAGGGTTGCACCAGTCTCCTGAACCGCTGCTTCCAACGAAACTGACAAGTCGGGACAAAACGGATCGGCGACGCTGATATGCGCTACTATTCCTTCGCCGAAGAACGTTCGAAGACGGTCTTTGGTGTTATCAAAAATCTGGTCAGGGATGACGATGTGGCCAGGGGCGTAATCCTGACGCAGTGAACCGCAGGCATTGATGCTGACGATTCTTTCCGCACCGAGCGCTTTGAGGGCGTAGATATTGGCGCGATAAGGTACATCGGTGGGCATGATGTGGTGGCCGAGTCCATGCCTGGCCAGGAAAGCGACGCGTTGTCCTTCCAGTGTACCGACTACGATGGGAGCAGAGGGTTTGCCGAAAGGTGTGGAGAAATCGTTTTCCTGAGTATCGGTAAGACCCGGCATGTTATACAAACCAGAACCACCAATGATTGCAAGTGTAAGTTTTTCAGACATGGGGAATTCCTTTGAGAGAGTGAGGCACTGCCGAATGTCCAAGAGATTATATTCGAAAAAGCTTGAAGGGAACGAAAGGACTCAAAAAGAAAGAAAAAACCATCCGGCAAGTCACCATCCAGAAAGGCTTTTTTCCAGCTCGAACGATAGTAATTGGTACTAAATTGGGTGGAATCAATGTGCTAACCTTTTGTTTTTGAATGAGAGATGAGAAGATCACCAGCCAGGGCAACAGTGAAAAGCGTGCCGCCGCAGCGAAATTCATCGCCGGAGATTACCACCGTTGGGATGGATAGCTTTTCCTTGTTTAAGACTGTACCGTTGGTTGAATCCAGATCTTCCAGCCACCATTGATTGTGATGGTAACTCAGGCGGGCATGCCTGGCGGAAACAGCCTCGTCTTCCACAGGGCATTCACAGGCGGGATCTCGACCGATGGTAACTTCGGCCTGGATGAAACGGCGAATAAGGGAAACCTGCCCGGCAAGCGAGAGCGTGAGACTGATGGGGGGTATTTTACGGGCGGCCAGGAGGGAACTTTGTAGTTTGAGGTCGCGCCAAAGATTCGTGAAGGCCCAAACCAAGAATGCATACAGGCTGACGGTCAGCAGCAAGCGTAAGAAGAGAACCACCGGCCCGCTCATTTTTCGTTATCTTCTTCTTTTTCAAAAAGGGCTGTGGGCTGCTTACTGGAGATTGTTGATCCAGGCTCGGTTTGACCTTCTTTGATGGTGGAACTGGATTGCAAATCCTGACCGAAAATTAGGTTAACGCCCGCCAGGCTGATGACATCACCAGGATAGAGCACAGATTGTACAATCCGTTCCCCATTCACAAAGGTACCTCCGCTGGAATTCAAATCGAAGAGAACGAAGCGTCCTTTGACCATACGCAATTGGGCATGTGCGCGTGATACGCGCGGGTCGTCAATAATGACATGATTATCCAGCCGGCGCCCAATGTTAATGACGGATTGATTAAGCGTAACGACCTGGGTTCCGCCTATAATCAGAAAGGCATTGCCGGGATTTTCCCGGGCATCCGGGCTGGATTTTGTTTCAGAACTAGACCCGACGGTCTCACCGATACTTTCCGAACTGAAGGATGCAAAAATGCGTAATTCCCTGGCAGGCACGGCGGGATCTTCGGAGGTGGTAACCACTGGTTTGGAGGAGAATAGGAATCCAGCCTCCTTCCCGGCTGTATAGAGGGCGTTTGCCAATTCTTTCAGCAAGCGCGGTTTCACATGCCAGCGTGCAAGAGTGGAAGGATTCCCGGCAATAACATAGATGTTGGGAGCCTGTGTCGTCCCGTTCCCTTCTTTCAACTGAGCGTGCATCGAGGCAGTCAGCTGCTGGGCAATTCCGTCTTCCACATTGTAACCGGGCAGATGTTTCAGGAGATGGACTTCAAGCAGGGACTGCAAGCGGGTTTCGAATTCGTCGATCGAGGGCATAATGGAAATATTATAGGAGCGAAAAATGAATCAT
>JBEKCT010000021.1:0-33000 GCA_050014715.1 Anaerolineales bacterium
TGGCTGTCCATGTTGCCACGGAACAGGCCCATGGTCTGCTCCAGGTTATTAATGTTATAGGCACCGATGGCATACTTGCCGTACGCCGCTTGAAACAGTTGCTTGGTTGTAACAATCATTTTTTCTCCTTATAAAATGGAACATGATTTCCGGATTAACACCCGCCCCATTATACCAAGTCTGCCTGCTTCCTCCGGACATTCGAAGGAATAATTCCAGGAAAATATCCTCTTTTCTCCTGGCGGAACAGGTATTTTACAACTTTCTCCCAAAAAAGACGTATTCCTTAATGAACGGCACATCAATTCAGGTAATCGGCCGGGCAAGCTGTGCGGTCGGGTTTCCACCCGCACAGCTAATCACCCTCGAATAAGGATTCCCGACCGCAGGCAGTCTGCTGCAATTGGCAGTATAATTAAAAAAATCAATCGCCGTTATTTCTCTCAGGAGGTACCATGAGTGACCTTTATGAAACCGTCCAAGGTGGACAGGATATCTTTAAGAAACTTCTGTCTTACATCCCTGGTTTTAGCGGCTATGTCGAGCGGACTAACCGCCGCGCAGCCGACAAACTTCTGCGCGACCAGGTGGCGTTGAAGTATACCGAGTTGGTTCATCGCACATCCAGCCTGCAGAAGGATCTCGCAGACGCCGGACAACTTGACTTTCTCGACGATGTAGACAACATTGGTACGAAACTGCGCACTTTCTCCGATCGCATCAAGAACGCCTCTTATGGGTATTCCGGCTTCTTTGATGTCGTCAAGATTAATGAAAAGGAGCTTGCCCAGATCTACACCTTTGATACCGCCTTCTTCGAGCTGGCCAACCAGATTTCCAGCGGGCTGGACAACGTGGAAGCCGGGATCGGTGGCGAGGGTCTCAAGGCAGCCATCCATTCCGTCGACGATCTGGCCCGCCAGGTTGGCGAAACATACGACCGCCGGTACCAGATTCTTACTGGCAGCGGCGATCAAAAATAATAATGCATCTTTTCTAAGGTAGCGCAAGGTGGCATCTTGCGCTACTTTGTGGTTTAATAAAGATATGTGGACCAATTATTTCATCCCTGCAACCCTTGACGAAACCCTGCACCTCCTGGTCGAAAAGCGCGAAAAAGCCCGCCTGGTGGCCGGTGCAACTGATTTGATGCTGGAGCTGGAGCGCGGTGTGCGCAAAGGCATCGAAACGGTCATTGATATCACACGCCTGCCGGACCTGGACCGGATCACCCTCGACGAAAACGAGACCATCCACGTTGGTCCCCTGGTTACCCATAACGCCGCGGTTTCCTCCAAACTGCTGCGCGAGCGCGCCTTTCCGCTGGTCAGCGCCGCCTGGCAGGTGGGTGCACCGCAGATCCGCAACCGGGCTACCGTGGCTGGCAACCTTATCACCGCCAGCCCGGCCAACGATACCATCACACCTTTGGTGGCGCTGGGAGCCTGGGTGATGCTTGCTTCTGAAAAAGGGACACGCCGGGTGCCCTTGCTGGATTTTTATACCGGGGTGCGCAAGACGGTAATGCAGCCTGACGAAATGCTGGTGGATATTGCTTTCCCGGCGCTGCAATGCGCGTCTTCCGGCAGGATCGGCCAGCGCGGCATATTCCTGAAATTGGGGCTGCGGCGTGCCCAGGCTATTTCGTTGGTTAATACCGCCATCATCCTGGACCTTGGAACGAAGCAAGCCCAGCCAATGGTTAAATCGGCGTTCATTACGCTGGGGGCCGTCGCTCCTACAATCATACATGCAACCGAGGCTGAGACGTTTCTGGCCGGTCAGGAACTGTCCGACGAGTGCATCGCCCGCGCCGCCGAAATGGCTGCCGGCGCTGCCCGTTCGATTGACGATATCCGTGGATCAGCTGCTTATCGTAAGGCCATGGTGAGAGTACTGGTAATGCGGGCTTTGCGGCTTCTTCGGGAGGGGCAGGTGCAATCCCAGGTTCCTGAATCTCCGGTACTGCTGTGGGGGAAGCCTGTCGCGGTGAAAGGCAAGCGCCCGGCAAAGAAAGAATCTGGAAAGGCTTTTCCATCTCCTATTCATTCCCGTATCAACGGAAAAGAATTTACTTTCAGCTCCGGATATGAAAAATCCCTGCTTCGGCTTCTACGTGAAGAAGCCGGACTGACCGGCACGAAGGAAGGTTGCGCCGAAGGCGAGTGCGGAGCCTGCACCATCTTCCTCGACGGTAAGGCAGTCATGGCTTGTCTGGTGCCGGCGCCGCGGGCGGATGGAGCGGAAATCGTCACCATCGAAGGTCTCAGTTCGTCACAACCAGCTGTGAAAGCCAGAACAGCCGCCCATAGCCAGGAGCAGCCGGCTCTGCACCCCGTACAGGCAGCATTTGTGGCTGATGGTGCAGTACAGTGTGGTTATTGCACTCCGGGATTTATCATGTCGGCAGCAAAGCTTCTTGAGGAGCGCCCGCAACCGGTACGGGATGAGATAATGCAGGCAATCTCTGGCAACCTGTGTCGTTGCACTGGTTATTACAAGATCGTGCAGGCAGTTGAAGATGCAGCCAAACAATAGCGGGAGTAGCCCGTTGCCCGAAAGGCGATGAATATGGGAAGATATAGTCTTTTCCATTATCCACCGAAGAAAAAACCTGAGGCGAATCCCCTCTGGCGCGGCGTAGGCTGTATCATCATGGTTGCCCTGCCGCTGATCTCCTTGGGACTGACCATCCTCTCCATACCAAAATTGATAGCGACAGGCTTGGTTCCCTATCAATTGCTGGGGCGGGTCACTTTTCCCATCTGGGTCATTCGCACACCCTTCCTGAACAGCATTGCCTTTTTCATCCGGAGCATTGATAACCTGTGGTTGGGCCTGCTAGCTTTTGTGGTCATCCTTGTGCTGATTTCAGGCGTTTCATCCATAATTTATGTGTCGGTGCTGCAAGTCATCGGCCCGCCGCGCTATACCGAACTTGATGCACCTCCAACCGGCTATAAACCCAAACCATACAAGCGCTAGAGAAAAATGAAAAATACCATCGGTCACTCAGTCACTCGCATCGACGCCCGCGATAAGGTCACGGGTACTGCCCTTTATTCCGGAGATCTCGCACGCCCGGATATGCTTTTTATGAAGACCCTTTTTGCCGGCCGGTCACACGCCCGTGTGGTAAGAATTGACTCCGCACAGGCGCTGGCGCTTTCCGGTGTGGTTGCCGTTCTAACCGCCGCGGATGTGCCGGTGAATGAATATGGCTTGCAGTGGAAGGATCAGCCCGTATTGTGCGGACCATCCTCCCTTCCTGAGAAAGATGAGTCTGGTGTGAGGGCAGATTGGACTGGGATCGTCCGCTTTGAAGGCGACCAGGTGGCAGCCGTCGTAGCCGAAACGGAAGCTATTGCCGCAAAGGCGCGCAACCTGGTGCAGGTGGAATATGAAGATCTACCGGCCGTCTACGACCCAACTACCGCGCTGAAACCCGAAGCGCCGCGCATCCATACTGAGCGAGGCGATTCCAATATCTGTGTCTGGGACAAGATCCGCAAGGGCGATGTGGAAACCGCCTTTGCCCGGGCGGATGTCATCGTCGAAGGCGAATACCATACTCCTTACCAGGAACATGCCTACCTGCAGCCGGAGGCCGGGCTGGCCTACATTGATGAAAAAGGCAGAATCACGATCGAATGCGCTGGTCAATGGACGAATGCCGATCAGGAACAGATTGCCCACGCGCTTGGCCTGCCAAACGAACAGGTGCGCGTCATCTATCCTGCCATTGGTGGCGCTTTCGGCGGGCGCGAAGACTTATCCGTGCAAATCGTCCTGGCGCTGGCGGTCATGAAACTCAAGCGCCCGGTAAAAATCATCTGGAGTCGGCAAGAATCCATTATTGGGCATGGCAAGCGCCACCCGATGACGCTAAAAACCAAATGGGCTGCCACCAATGTCGGCAAGCTGCTGGCAGCCGAGACCACCGTAATCGCAGATGCCGGAGCCTATATGTACACCAGTAACAAAGTGCTCGGCAACTGCACCATCACGGCCACCGGACCCTATTTCATCCCCAACGTCAAGGAAGACGTTCTGGGCGTGTATACCAATAACGTGCCAACCGCGGCTTTCCGCGGTTTTGGCGCACCTCAGGCTCTGTGGATGGCCGAACAGCAGATGGACAAGCTGGCCGAGAAACTGGGCCTGGACCCGGTTGAATTCCGCCATCGCAATGCACTTAGAGATGGCGACACACTTAATGTGGGCACCCCGGCTCCGGGTCCAGTCAGTATAGTTCAGTGCATCGAAGCCGCCCGGGACAAGTTCAAATGGGACGAAAAAGCCCTCACCCAGCCTTCCACTCTCCCCACGGGAGAGGGGCCAGCGGCAAGGGTTCGTGGGCGTGGTTTTGCCTGCGGCTTCAAGAACGTAGGTTTTTCTTTCGGCTACCAGGAAAACTCCTGGGCGCGCGTCGAGATCCATGGCATAACCGAGATGGAACACGTTGTTGTTTGGCACGCCGGGGCTGAGGTCGGACAGGGTACGCATACTGTCATGGCGCAATTTGCAGCGGAGACAATTGGTGTACCCTTCGAAAAGGTCAGCGTGGTTACTTCTGACTCGGCTACCATGGGCAATCCTGGCAGCGCCTCGGCCTCGCGCATGACCTTCATGGCTGGCAATGCCATCAAAGGTGCTGCACAAGCCGCGCTGGTAAAATGGCAAGCCGAGGAACGTCCTGCTTGTGCCGAATTCACTTACCTGGCTCCGAAAACAACTCCCTTCGACAAAGAGACCGGCTACGCAATGCCCAACTTATCGTACGCTTACGCAGCCCAGGCGGTCGAGGTGGAAGTGGACCTTGAAACTGGTTTTATCAAGCTCCTGCGCGTGACCTCCGCCAACGATGTCGGCCAGGCCATAAACCCTGGGTTGGTCCAGGGGCAGATCGAGGGCGCAGTTGTGCAGGCCGAGGGTTATGCCCTGACAGAAAATCTTATCTCCAGGAATGGTCATATCCTGACCGACCAGCTCAGTACGTATCTCATCCCTTCCGTCCTGGATATCCCTGATTCGGTCGATTCAGTCATTCTGGAAATAGCCGAGCCGAATGGGCCCTATGGGGCGCGCGGCCTGGGTGAACTGCCGCTGCTCCCCCTTGCCCCGGCGATCGCCGCTGCGCTGCATGATGCCACCGGTGTCTGGTTCAGCGAATTGCCCCTGACGCCCGAACGTGTCCTGCGCGGGCTGGGAAAAATCTAGCGTGCTCCAAAAACTTTCCATCCACAAGTATAAGCTGGCCATTTTCTTGCTGTTGCTGGCAGCATCAGCTATTTCCATTCTCCTGGCTGACGCCCGCATGGCTTATAGCAATACACGGGATTATTCAACCCTTATCTGGAATCTCGGCCTGGCTTGGATTCCTTTTGTGTTTGCTTCCATAGCCTACGTGGTTTCCTGGTCACGGAAATTGCTTTACCTGGTAGTGCCGGTTTCTGCTTTTGTCTGGTTGATCTTTTTTCCCAACGCCCCCTATATCCTGACGGATTTCCAGCACCTCAGTACCAATGTCAATAATGCCCCGCTCTGGTATGACGTGCTCATGTTGATCTGGTTTGCATGGACAGGCTTGTTCCTGGGAGTGGTATCCCTTTACCTTATGCAGGAGATCGTCACGCGCGCCTTCGGGAGGTTTACCGGCTGGTTGTTCACCATCACCGTGACCGTCTTGAGCAGTTTCGGGGTTTTCCTGGGACGATTTTATAGCTGGAACAGTTGGGATATTCTGGGTGACCCGGTGCCAATTGCACACGATATTTGGGGAGTCTTACGGCACCCCTTTGCCAACCTGAGGGTCTATGGTTTTACCCTGCTTTTCACATTACTATTCCTGTTTGTCTACCTGGCCATTCATGCCTTTGGCAGGGTGATGCAGGAAAAGCAGATCTTGGATTAAGCCCGATAAATGATACCGCTCGACTATCACATGCACACCCGCTTCTCGGAGGATGCCGAGGATGCGCCTGAAGCCATGTGCCTTCAGGCAATCGAGAAAGGCATCCCCGAAATTGGTTTCTCCGAACATTGGGATGTCGGTCC
This sequence comes from Anaerolineales bacterium, assembly GCA_050014715.1. Classification (GTDB taxonomy): domain Bacteria; phylum Chloroflexota; class Anaerolineae; order Anaerolineales; family Villigracilaceae; genus UBA877. Next base: position 6,058 of record JBEKCT010000021.1, read on the forward strand.
ATACGAAACCTACCCGCGCTTTTTCAAGCCTGAAGCATGGTACTCCGAACTGGAGCGCCTGCGCGATCTGTTCGCCGGCAGATTGGTCATCCGTGCCGGCATTGAAATTGCCGAGCCGCACCTCTATCCGCAGGAAACCACCGAGGTTCTTGGGCGTGCCCCTTTTGATTATGTAATCGGTTCGGTTCATTTTGTCGGTAAGAATTTCATGTTCAATGAAGGCTATTTCCAGACCCACCCTGCCGACGAGGTGTACAACTCCTATTTCGCCGAAATGGATCGGATGGTCCATACTGCCGAAATCGATATTATTGCCCATTTCGATATCCCGGCGCGTACCGGCAAACCAGTTCTTGGTTACGAGCCGGTTCGCTATGAAGAGAAAATCCGTTCCGCATTAAAGACCTGCGTCGAACGTGGCCTGGCGCTGGACGTTAATGTTTCTGGTTTGCGCAAACCTGCCAATATTCTCATGCCCGACCCGCTCATCCTGAAATGGTATGCAGAAATGGGCGGGCAGCGTATTACGCTTGGCTCGGACGCTCATCGCCAGTCGGAAGTGGGTCTGCATTTGGAGAAAGCACTCGAAGCCATCCGGGCAGCCGGGATAACTCGGATCACCCATTTCGAGCAGCGCCAGACGCGGTTGGACGCGATATAAAAACTAACCTTCTGCGCTCACGCGGTCAATGGCTCAATTCTGTGGTTTAATATCCCCATGCCTTCCGTTATCCTCATTCGCGGCGGCGGCGACCTCGCCACAGGCGTCGCCTTACGCTTGATCCGTTCCGGCCTGCGGGTGGTCGTCACCGAGATCGCCCAGCCGCTGGCAGTGCGCCGTACCGTATCATTCGCAGAAGCCGTCTACTCTGCAGAGATTACCGTCGAAGGCGTTACTGCGCACTGTATCCCTGATCCATCCGACAGCTTCCGTGTCTTGATGGTGCTCGGTAAGCAGCAAATCCCGGTGCTGGTCGACCCGGATTGCACATCCGCAAAGGCGCTGCACGCCTCGGTCATTGTGGACGCGCGCATGACCAAACGCCCGCCTGAACCGATCGGATATGTGCCACAGCTTTACCTCGGCCTGGGACCCGGCTTTGAAGGCAGTGTGAACTGCCAGGCGGTGGTCGAGACCCGCCGGGGTGCCATGCTCGGACGCGTTTTTTGGAGTGGTGGGCCAGATCCGGATACCGGCCAGCCGGACGGTGACCCGCAGCGGGTTCTACGCGCTCCGGACGATGGTATTTTAATTGCACACAAACTAATTGGCGATCATTGCAAAAAAGGCGAATTGATCGCAGAAATCCACCCCTCGACCGGGACTTCTCCTTCCAAAATTATCAGTCCGTTTCCTGGGGTTCTGCGTGGCCTTCTGCATCCGGGTCTGTTGGCTACGCGTGGTATGAAAATTGGGGACGTCGACGCGCGGGATGACCCGCATCTTTGTCAGATAGTCTCGGATAAAGCCCTATCCGTCGGTGGCGGTGTACTGGAAGCGATCCTTTCCCGGCCCGAATTACGCACAACCATATGGATGTAACGAATAGTTTGAACTCAAACTGCATGGTTGCCTTTACAAGCTGTATCTCTACCAAATAATGCAACTGGAACATGCCTTCCGTATTACGAACACAGCATGTCTCGCCCTGACCGGCTCCGGTGGGAAAACCACCACCCTTTTCCAACTGGCGCGCTCTTTAAGCGGAACCGCCGGCCAGCCTGTCATCGTGAGCGCCACCACCCATCTACATATTAATCAAATCAAGCTGGCTGATTCACACTTGACCGGTGTTAAGCCCGTGGACTTTTCTTCCTCACTCGGTGGTCAGGGTGGTGTGATTCTTGTCACCGGTCCGCTTGACGGAGATAGAACCAGCGGGTTGGATAACACCACAATTGATTGGTTGTACGGGTTTTGCAAGCAACATGCACTGCCTTTATTAATTGAAGCCGACGGGTCACGTCAGCGACCGCTCAAAGCACCATCTGGGAATATGTCTCCGTTGGCAAGCAGCGAACCGCCCATCCCGGGCTTCGTCGATGCGGTGGTAGTCGTGGTGGGCCTGTCCGGGCTCGGTCAGCCGCTCAACGGGGAATTCGTTCACCGGCCTGAGGTTTTCGCACGGTTGAGCGGTCTGGCCCTGGGTGCAACCATTTCATCGGATGCATTACTGAATGTTCTCACCCACCCCCAGGGCGGATTGAAAAACATCCCAGCCCAGGCACGCCGCATGGTATTGCTGAACCAGGCCGACACGCCGGAGTTGCAAGCCCAGGCCCAGAAGCTGGTGGGGGACCTTCTGACTGTCTACCATTCTGTCATCATAGCTTCCATGGGAGAATCCCAGATTCATGCAGTTTACGAACCGGTTGCCGGGATCATCCTTGCCGCCGGGGAAGCCAGGCGTTTCGGCCGGCCCAAGCAACTGCTTGATTACCACGGTCAGCCTTTTGTGCGAAGCGTGGCAAAAACCGCTCTCTCCAGCGGGCTTGCACCGGTGGTGATCGTCACCGGTGCAAATGCAGAAGCCGTGGAAGCCGCGGTATGCGACTTGCCGGTTTGCATCGCCCGCAACACAGACTGGAAAAAAGGCCAAAGTTCATCTATCAAAACCGGACTACAGGCTTTGGGCTCTCATTCCTTGCAAGACGGCCCCCCCCATTTCTCCGAAATTGGGACAAACCGGGACGGGGTCGGCGCGGCAATTTTTCTGTTGGCCGACCAGCCCCAGGTCCCGTCGACAATAATCAAGGCATTAACCGATAAGCACGCCCAAACGCTCGCAGCCATCCTTGCACCACTGGTGGCCGGTCAGCGCGCCAATCCGGTCTTGTTCGACCGGGCGACATTCCCCAATTTGATGTCCCTGACTGGCGATGTCGGCGGGCGGGCAATATTCAGCAATTATCCGGTGGTATATCTGCCTTGGCATGATGAGAATCTATTAATGGATATAGATACGCCTGCTGATTTGGAGAAATTAAGGAAACAGGAATAATGACCGGAGGAATCGCTGCCGTCTTGCTCGCCGCAGGTGTCTCCCGGCGGATGGGTCAGCCCAAAATGGTGATGCCGTGGGGGGCAACCACCGTGCTTGGACAGGTTGTTAGCACTTTTTCAGCGGGGTTATCGTCAGCACTGGACCGGCGGATCGACCCGGAACCTGAGATTCTCGTAGTGACTGGCGGAGCACGCACTTTGATAGAAGCAGAAGTGGCTCGCCTTGCAGAACAATATCCCCTCCGGATGGTCTTTAATCCGAATTATGCACTCGGAGGGATGGTCAGTTCCATCCAGGCCGGGTTGACGGCACTCGGCCCAGGGATAATCGCGGCGCTGATCGGTCTCGGCGATCAGCCGCAGGTGCGGGATAAAACCGTCAAACTGATCTGTACAGCTTTTGAAAAAACCGGATCTCTCATTGTCATCCCCAGTTTCCAGAACCGCCGAGGCCACCCCTGGCTGGCCGCCAGACCTTTATGGCCGGAATTGATTGCCCTCCCTTCTTCCACCACCCCGCGCCAGTTCCTGGATGCGCATGCCACCCAAATAGAGTATGTCCCGGCAGATGAAAGCATCCTGCAGGACCTGGATACACCGGAAGATTACAACCGCCAGCGGCCATAGATTAGGCTGAGTGAACAGAAAAAGCCAATCATTGTACAACTCAATTAGAGAATAACTGCCCTTGCCATTTCAACCATCTTGTGCTATTTTTGATTAACAGGAACCCATAATTTCAATATAGGGACCAGGTGTTGTGCTGGCGGCTCCGTTGTCCGCACCCCTTTCTCCTCTTGCTTATTGAGAGGATACCAAGGAATTTGACCATGAATGTCGGACAAAAAACCATTATCGTAGTGGAAGACGAACAAGACGCTGCTGAGATGTTTGCGGAAATGATGCGTGTTAATGGTTTCCGTGTTCTAAAAGCTACTGGTAGCAAACTTGCCATAAGCATGATCGATGAAGAGAAACCTGCGGCAGTCATCCTGGATATCATGATGCCCGACATCTCTGGCTTGGAAGTCCTGCGGTATTTACATAGTGAACCAGGTCTGGCCTCCATCCCGGTCATCGTCGTCTCTGCTAAAAGCCTCCCCACTGATATTAAAACCGGGCTGGAAGCCGGTGCATGCGTCTACCTGACCAAACCGGTCGACTATCTTGACCTGAAACACGCGGTGGAGAAGGCGCTGGGCGCATGATGTTGCGCTCGTTTATTGCCATAGAGATCCCTGACGAAATCCAGAATGCCATCGCGCATAGCATCGCCTCCATAAAAAATACGTTGCCAAAACCGCTAATACGATGGGTGGCTCCCCATAATGTCCATTTAACCCTCAAGTTTTTGGGGGATGTTTCGCCTGCCAACCTTGAACGGCTGGCCGATACACTCAAAGAGGAAACCGCTTCTCATATAATGTTCTCGATGTCCATCCGCGGGCTGGGGGCTTTTCCTACACAGCAGAGGGCGCGCGTGATTTGGATTGGTCTGGATGCACCACCTGCTCTGGCAGCCCTCCAGCGCGGGGTTGATGCAGCCTCAGTACAACTGGGTTACCCCAGGGAGGAACGCCCGTTTTCTCCACATCTAACAATTGGCCGGGTTGCACAAACAGCCTCTGGCACAGATTTGCAACAAATCCGTGCTGCACTCGAATCAACCAAAGTCGGCATACTCGGTACAGTACGCGTACAGGCTATTCACATCTTCAAGAGTGACCTGCAACCTGGTGGATCGGTCTACACGCGTTTGCACACCCTGTCGATGAAATCAAATTAGTATCGGCATCCACCGGTACGTATCTTTATAAAGAGGTGAAATCTGGATACATTGGAACTTGCTCATACGATAATCGATGCCCTGGAAGAAAAGAAAGCTGAAGACATTCTCCTTCTGGATCTAAAAGAGAACGCTTCATTCACGGATTATTTCATAATTTGTACTGCCACCAGCAATCGTATGTTGAATGCCCTGGCAGACGGGGTGATTGAAAAGACCCGCATGGACCACAAGCGGAAAGGTCGCATCGAAGGGAAACCTGAGGCTGGCTGGATGGTGGTGGATTACGGCGATATCGTTGTCCATCTTTTCGATGAAGACCTGCGACGTTATTACAAACTGGAAGAATTATGGAAAGACGGGAAAGTTTTATTGCGGGTGCAATGAACAAACTGGCTGGTGCGAACATGGATATTGATTTGGCTACACCTGCGGACCGGATATCCTGGCAACAGGCAAAATGTCCGTGGAATACCCGGGAAGGCAAGGTTCAACGCCTGTGCGCAGTTAAGAATATATCCATCTGTCCGAATTTTTGTGGTGTCGAGTATCCAGACACCCTGTTGTGTTGTTTCCCTGACGAAAACCCGTATTCAATTGCCTCATAGAGTGAATTTTCCCGCAGATCAAATTTCTGCGGGAAAATTTATATCATCCTAATATTATCGGGCGGAGACTACCCGGACAATTGCATCATTCAAATACCTCCCACCCTGCCCGGTTGGTTACGATGGTATCCGAATTCTTTAATTCCGGAAAGTCCGCCGGGATTCACTTATGTATCACTTACCACTTTTCAAACTATTGGCAGTATCAATTGCCTTGAGATCAAAATAAGCGGTCATGATATCGCGTACCGTTCCGGCCACCACCCGGCCACCTTCACCGGCATTGTACATGAAAACCAGGACAACTATTTCCGGATTGTCGTAAGGCGCATAGGCTACGGTCCAGCCATGCGATGGCCAGTTACCGCGCGTACATTGGTTTTTCGCCATGGCCACATCATCACAAAACTCTGCCGTACCGGTTTTCCCGGCAACCGCAATCGGGTAATCCTTGAAGGAATAAGTGTAGTCAAGGGTGCCATTCGGGTCTGATACCGCCATTCGCATGCCTGCCTGTACATTTTGAATGGCATATTGCGAAACCGTCTTCATCTTGCCAGTGGCAGTGCAATCGCCATTTTCACAAGTGTAGTCTCTGATGATTGGGTCTGTTTTCATGTCCCAGCGGACGCGCGGTTGAAAAGGTTGGATGATATTCCCCGCGCTATCCACTATGTCGTGGATGATGGTCGGTTGCATTTGCACGCCATCATTGGCAATCGTTGCCGCAGACAGAGCCACTTGCAATGGGGTCGCTACTACATATCCCTGTCCAACAGTGGCAAGGTAGGTATCACCAGTGGACCAGTTTTCGCCCTGATAGATCCGTTTCCAGGTTGGATCCGGAACCAGGCCGGCTGCTTCGCCAGGCAGTTCAATTCCGGTTGGCTGGTTGTAACCCAAGGCCTGCGCGTATTGCTGAATCCGTAACATGTCCAGTCCCTCCGGAACTTCGCCGGGATAACCGCCGCCAACTTTATAAAAGCATACATCGCTGGAGCGGGCAATGCATTCCAGGAAAGGAATCTTTCCCAAGCCGGTCGTCTCGCCATAAAAAGTATAGGTCCAATCGTAATAATATTCGATGGTACCGGGATCGGTAGGAGAGAATGTATCCCTCAAGCCGATCATAGAAGGCGCATCAATCAGCATACTCGGAGTAACGACGCCTTCATTCAAAGCGCCCAGGGCAGTGGAAAGTTTGAAAGTGGAACCGGGTGCATATTCTGTTGAAATGGCATAATTGAGCAGGGGATGCGTAGGATCTTCCGCCAACTGGTTGTAATAGTATGACGGGATAATCCGTGCCAACCGGTTATTTTCGTAGGTAGGATATTGCGCCATCGCTAGGATTTCACCTGTCTTGGGGTTCATGGCGATTGCATCACCGCTCGATATACGATAATAGCCATTGTAAACGTTGTTCCAGTAGTCAATATCCCTTTTTAAGATCGTCGAGGCTGCTTGCTGGAGGCGGGTATCGATCGTCAGGACTACATTGTCCCCCGGAATCGGATCGACCGGCGGCTTCAAGTTGCTCAATACCTGCCCGGCCACATCCACTTCAACGGTGCGCTGCCCGGGCGTACCCATGAGCGTGCTGTTCAACGTCAATTCCACGCCGGCGTAGCCAACCTTATCCCGGTTGGGTAAAAAATTCTGGGAGAGATAGAATTGTTCCTCTGAAGCCGGGATTGGCCCTAAGAAGCCTACAACATCGGCTGTCAATGAACCGGTCGGATAATCACGCACCGGTTGAATATCCACCCCTACTCCCGGCCAATCCGTCGCGTGTTCCTGAACAACCATGGCGGTTTTTTCATCCACATTGCATTGGATATCAACCGGATCATAAGGTGCGTTCGAAAGGCCAAGTTCAACGAACTGGGCAATGCCAGGGCCGGGCACACAGGGAGCGATCAGTTTCGCGTCATCCACTGTCCCATGATTGACCGGGACACCCGTCAAATTGGACAGGTCGCGGTAAATACGCTGGACATCGCCATCATCATCCGGCAGGTTGGCCGGCGTAATGGTGATGTTGTAAGAAGCGATATTGCGTGCCAGGATAATCCCATTCCGGTCATAAATGATTCCGCGCGCAGGCGCGACGCTGATATCTTGCGTACGATTGCTGGTGGTTTGAATGATATATTTTGTTCCTTGCAGAATTTGCAAAGTGAACAAGCGACTAGCAAAGACAAGCGCCACCCCCACAAGAAGTGCGTACACGATCAGGTAGCGCCAATTCTGGGGATGACGAGGACGTGTGGTTGTGGTCACGCCATACCTTCTTCGGGATAAAGCCGCCCGGCCAGGTCACGAATAAGCGCGTGGACAGGAATTGCAAGCAAAAGGTTCAGAAGTACGGCAGGCAGGACAATTTGTGAAAATACTTCACTAAAGATAAGCGGGACTTCAAGAATAATACGTTGTGCGTAAGTGAGCATAAGCAACTCCAGTGTACCGATAAATGTGACGGCAAACATCGCCAGGAGCGGAGCCTGCCAGATACGATGGACCAGCAATCGTGCCAATCCAACCACCGATAGGTAGCCGATCAGGTAGATATACCATGGAACGCCCGAAACCAGCCCGGCCAGCAGGCTGGCTCCCACACCCCAGATCCAGGCTGCCCTCACGCGCTCCTGCAATCCCCATGCTGCCACCACCAATAGCAATAGATCTACATTTCCGCTCAACAGCATGATGCGGCTGGCAACAGAGATCTGCAGCATTGTCGCAAATCCCAAAACAATTATTCCGGTCAGAATTGCACGGCGCATTTTACGGGCCTGGCGTGGCTAGTAGTGGCGAAATGTCCACTGGATTAAAGTTGGTAATTACCAAAATGAACTGCAACCGGGTGAAGTCGACATTCGGCTGGATGGCAGCCTGCTGGAATAATTCTGATTGAAGTTTTCGAATACTGACCACCTGACCCACTAAAAGATTAGGCGGGTAGGTGCCTCCCAATCCAGAGGTCAATACCACGTCGCCAACTTGAATGACTGCATCCTGGGATATCATGTTCAACGACAGCTCGCCCGTGACCGAGCCTTCCAGCATCGCTTCAGTATTGGAGGCTTGTAAGCGAACATCGACGGCGGAAGCGGCATCTGTCACCAATTGGACTCGTGCTGCTTCGGCAATTACTGCCACCACCCGCCCAACCAAGCCTTTATCTGTAACAACCGGCATCCCTGGCAGGACGCCTTCGTTGGAGCCTACATTAATAACGACATAGCGAAGAAATGGGCTGGGGTCCCGCCCGATCACCGAGGCAGCCTTATAAGAGTATTCAGGGTTGGCCCGCGCAAAGTCCACCAGCGCGGAAAGGATGTTCGTCTCGGTTACCTGTTGCTGGAGATCTATTACCTGCGTTTGTAGCCGGGCCACTTCCGCCTCCAGTTCGGTATTGCTCTCGAGCAGGGAAGCCACATTACGCGGCACCGTCAGAAAGTCCACTACTGCCATATAACGGTCTGAAATCCAGGTTTGTGCATCCACTGTCAGGCGCGAGAACAAGTTGGTCACCGGGCTAAAATAACCCCCCAGGGCCAGTGTCACGAGACCGACTATAACCAGGATGATTACAACTGTTTGCAGGGAACGAGGAAAACTGGATTTCATAGGAGACCTGCAAAACCGCGCCGGGAAGACGCGGCCACGCGATTAAGAATGACGCGTGCTACCGCGCTCAAGTCCAACCAGGAGCCGGCTGTAATTGTGAAAATCGTCCAGCACCAAACCGGTGCCGCGCACCACACAGGTGAGCGGGTCTTCAGCGACCCAGACACGCAAATTAAGTTCATCTGAGAGACGGTCAGCCAACCCGAACAACAATGCTCCGCCGCCTGCCAGGCAGATTCCGTTATCCATCAAGTCAGCAATAATTTCTGGAGGTACTTCATCCAAAGCATCTTTGATCGTATCAATAATCACCGCGACCGACTGTGAGAGCGCCTCGCGCACTTCTATGGAAGAGATTTCGATGGATTCTGGCAGGCCTGTAACCAAGTTTCTTCCGCGCACCTCAGCCATTTTCTCTACAGGCAGAGGAAAGGCCGAGCCGATATTCCATTTTACCTGTTCGGCGACTCGTTCACCGACAAGGATGTTATATTTATTACGCAGATATAGGACGATATCCTGATCCATTTCATCCCCCGCCACGCGTAGAGACCTGGAAACAACCACTCCACCCATGGACAGCACTGCTACTTCAGTTGTACCACCACCGATGTCGACGATCATGGAACCACGTATTTCGTAGACCGGCAGTCCGGCCCCCAATGCCGCAGCAGTCGGTTCTTCAATAAGATATGTCTCACGCGCACCGGCAGACATGGCAGCATCGTAAACAGCGCGTTTTTCAACCTCGGTCACACCGGAAGGAATGCCTATCACCACACGTGGGCGCGGTAAAGGCACTACACTTTGTTCATGAACTTTGCCAATGAAATATTCCAGCATTGCCTCCGTGATCTCAAATTCGGAGATGACGCCATCTCGCACAGGCCGCACAGCTATGACGTTGCCGGAAGTTCGACCAACCATCTCCTTGGCATCCAGACCAATCGCCATCGGTTGGCGTGTACGCTTGTCAATCGCCACCCAGGAAGGCTCATTTATTACGATACCTTTTCCTCGGACATGAACAAGTGTGTTTGCTGTACCAAGATCGATGCCAATATCCAGAGAAAAAAGGCCCAAGAGCCAATTGAGTGGGTTAAAAGCCAAAGTACATTGCTCCTTAAGGGAATTTCCAGCCTTTTTATTATACCATGAGGCTTAATGATGGCGATTCCGGTGATCTAGTCCATTTGGGAAGCGCTTGGATGAATAACAGCGATGACGTGACCCCTTCAGGCACTCATTATTTGTCAATCCGCTTCAATGCCAGCATGGTCAGATCATCCGCAGCCGGCAGATGAGCCATGAACTGGTTAACCGAAGCCTCAATTGCATCCAGCACGCCTCTGGCTGAGCACGCCTCTGCCAGCTTCATTGCTTTTTGGAGGCGCTCTTCACCGTATGTCTCATCCTCAGGCGAGAAAGCTTCCGTCAAACCATCCGTATATAATAAAAGAAGGTCATCGAGACCCAGCGAGATGGTCCGTTGATCCATGGGTAAATTCTCGATGATGCCTAAAGCAGCTCCCGTCCTGTGAAGAACCTCAAGCGTTTTGCCAGCCCTGCTCATCCACACAGGCGGGTTGTGCCCGGCATTTGCATAAGTAAACTCTCCGCTTTCTATGGAAAGAACTCCATAAACCGCTATCACAAACATACTCTGGCGATTATCGGGAATGATCAAAGCATTTACACGCTGCAAGGTTTCTGCCGGCGAGGGGGCATTATTAACAACCGCGCGAATCAAGGTTCGGGTGAGAGCCATGAAAAGGGCCGCAGGCATGCCTTTATCGGAAACATCGGCAATCAGCAGCCCCAGCCTGTCACCATTCAATTCAATCACATCATAAAAATCCCCGCCCACCTGCCGGGCAGTTAACCAGGTTGCCGCCAGGCTCCAGCCATGAATTTCAGGCAAATGTTCCGGCAGGAAGGTTTTTTGGATCTGGCGGGCCAGCTCGACTTCATGTTCAAGGCGTTCGCGTACCACCATTTCATGTTGAAGCTATTCGTTCTGGATCCTGAGCACAACCTGTTGTGCAATACTGGTAACGATCTCCACCCGTTTCGAACGGAACCGGCGGTCATCCGTATCTTCTTCCACCACCATGACTCCGTAAAAATCATTTCTTATGATCAATGGGAACCCGATCAGCAAGTGTTCGCTGGTTTGTAAAGCATCCAGAGTCTCCTGCTCAGTCTTGGCCAGAACCGGCTCCAGCCAATTTACCGGGACAGAGGCAGCCAGGACACCCACAACCGTTCGGCCTTCCTCACGCACGGTCTCCAAGAGGGGAAAATCGCTCTGGCGCAAATCTTTGCCCACCAAGACTGTCTGGGCTTCTTCTGCGAATCCATATGCCTGAGCCGGACGGAAATGTCCTTTCTCCCACAGGAAAATTGCACACGCTTTTACTCCCACCAATATGGGTGTGATGCGAACGACACTGGCAATGGTTTCATCCAAACTATTCGAGTTGGCAACTGCCTGCGCGATTTGTAAGAGTGCCGCCGAGGCATAGGCTTGCTCCTGGGCAGCATCATACAAACGGGCGTTTTCAATTGCTACTGAACCGTAATTGGCGAAGGTGGATGTGATGTTCTGAGCCTCATGACCATACAGTCCGGGAGCGTGGTGGCTGAGTGTCAGCACTCCCAGGGGCCGGTCACCCACCCGTAATGCGGTGGCAACGGAAGAATAATCGGCAGAGAAGCCGCGCGCCGCGCCTGAGGGACCGATTGGATCCTCAGGTTTGCGAATAACCGGGATTTCAGAAGTAAGCGAATCAGACAGAAACCCATACGAGTCCGGCCAGCGCTGCAGAGCATCTTCCACATCCGGCCTCTCAGCTCCATGAATGTGAGCCAGATAGAGCTCCTCGGCCTCCAATAACCATACCGCCGCCACATCACACGGCAAATTATGTTCCAATTCGCGCAAAATACTGTCCAATACGTCATCCACACCGATTTCAGTTGAGATGGATCCGGCCACTTCGCGCAGACTGTCGGCTACCTGTCGCCTCCATCGTTCGGTTTGGTAAAGATCGGCATTGTGGATGGCCGAGGCAACGCTATCAGACAGAGCCTCACACAAGAAGCGGTCATCCTTTGAAAATGCATTGGTTTTATCACTCTGCAGATCAAGCACTCCTACAACCTGACCATTGAACACCAGCGGGATGGTCAATTCAGAACGGGTATCTTCAGGAGGCAGCGGAGATGGCAGGTAAAGAACTTCCTTTGTCACATCGTTGGCCAGGATGGTCTGACCTTCGCGCGCCACCCACGAAATGATCCCTTTTTCGTTATCCAGATCAATTACGTAGCCTTTGAGCGACGCACTGCGGGCGCCGCTGCCGGCTTCATATATTATTTGCCGCCGGTTGGGATGCACGGTAAAAAGATGGACGTATGGGAAACATAATCGGTCCTGGATAAGAACAGCCACTTTATTAAACAACTCATCCAGATTCAGGATGGAGGTAATATCATTACTGACCTGAGCCACCAACTCCAGATGTTCCGCCCGGGTCTGCAGTTCACCATACAGACTCACACCATTAATTGCAATCGCGATTGTATCGGCCAATGACCGTAATACCAGCAGATCATTCGGATGAAAAGTCCCCAAACGGTCGGATTGTACATCCAGCACACCCAGGATCTTGCCCTCAATTTTCAAAGGAAGTACGGCCTCGGATTGAGTCTGAGGCAGCAGATCCAGGAACCGGAAACGTGGTTCTACGTGGACGTCATTCGTAATCGCCTCTTCACCGGTTTGGGCAACAGAACCGATCAATCCATCCCCCACCCGAATTCTGAGTGGTTTCCCCCGGCCGTGCGCCTGTCCGGTGCTGGATCGGAATCGTAAATATTCCTGGCCAGGCTCATAGGTAAAGACCGCCACATAATAATAATTAAAGGTGCGCTGGATCAATTTGGTCACCCTGCGTGTCAGTACCTTCAAATCGAGAACATTGGCAATCTGGGCACTTACCCGGCGGACAAGGGTCAATTGCTCGATTCGCCATTGCTCCACGGAAAAACGGTGGGCAGCCACCAGAGCCAGCGACACATGTCCCACCAGTCCTTCCAGGATTTCGATTTCTCTTGGTCGAAATGGCCTGGCGGGTCTTGCCACCTGGAGCGCGCCCAGGTTCACACCCCCATTGGTTAGTGAAAAGGCCAGGGATGTCCTTTGCCCGTTTGAAGCATACGGAATACCGGTCGTAAACGCCTCCAGCATCAGGCCATCAGCCGGTTTTGGAGAAAATAAAGCTGATTGGAATAACCCGGGCAATCGGAACAAGCCTACATCCAGCCAAAGTTCCACCTGGCAATCCATTAAGTGACTGACAGTGTCCACGATGAGATCACGCCAGGTTGCCAGGGACTCCTTTTGAATCAATAGCTCCCCTAATTGGATGACCTGTCTCCACCTGGAGTCCTGTGATAAGAGCTGGGTGTTAATTATCTTTTTTTTTCGACGTTTCTTCATTGTCAGGACATTGCCCGATTCCCCCATCGGCTCGAATTGAATTTCATCCATCATTTGTTTCATCAGGAAAACCCCCAGACCGCCAACGACTCGCTTATCAATATCTGCATCCACGTCCGGTGTCATTATGGTGGACGGGTCGAACGATTTTCCATGGTCACGGATGACAACAGTCAGGCAAGCAGCATCGAATTCGCAGCTGCATTCAATCTCCCCCCTATTTTCTCCCTGGTAGGCATGTTCGATGATATTGGTACATGCCTCATCAACAGCCAACTCGATCGCATAAGTTTCGGAATCGTCCATTCCGGCATCACGGGCAGCCTGGGTGGCAAATCCCCGGATGGAGTCCAACTGGTCAAACCTGGCAGAAAAAATCGCCGTCCGCATGGAAATAACACGACCACCTCAAGACCGGAAAGTCGAGGCAGCCCATATGGTAGGGTAGGTTTTTAAAGGAGTTAAAAACCGCCTACTGCCGCCGTTGCATCATCAAATATTCTAAAAAGCGGTATGAAACCCGTCAATTCCAGGGCATCACAAATCTTCTTGGGAACCCCGGCAAGAACAATCTCCCCACGGTTGTAGCGTTTGCAGTTGCGCTGCCCAAGCAGCAAGGCCCGGAACCCAGCGCTTGACATATATTCCAATTCACCCATGTTGAGGACAATTTTAAACTTCCCATCGTCATTAAGCGACTCTATGGCTTTGGTCAGGTCGGGAGCAGTGTAACTATCTACTTTGCCCTTAATGCTGAGCAAATCACAATGCTTAAAATGTTTTGACGTGATTTCCATATGGCCTCCATTCCAGGTTGGTGGTGGGAAATTATATCATGGTAGGCAAAAGCCCTGCGCTTAAGATTACTCTGTCCCTTATACAAATTGGTGCTTCCCGCCAAACAGAAAAAATCGGATGGATATCGGCGGTTGCGAATAGTCTTTTGTCATTCCATCCGGTTCGCTGAAGCTTTCTCATTCTCGGCAAATAAGTATCGGTCAAAATAGAACCTGCCTGGATACCCAGACAGGTTCTATAACTGTAAACCCCAAAGCCGGATATATTCTCCGGGTCATTCAGACAATTACTTTACATTCACCAGCACTGCCCGCACCGCCACACGGTATCGATAAGAGTTGCTGGCTTCATCGTAGCCGCGACAGGTGATGAGAGTCACCCACGGCAAATCCTCATGCTTGATAACCGCCGAGACTGCATTCGGATCCACTTGCAATACCTCCCGGACCTCATATACAAACTCTGAGCTGCCATCATGGATTATGATCTGGTCACCATACCACAGACCGTTAAGATGCGCGAACGGCCCCGGTTGTCCGAAAGCGTCATATACGTGCCCGGTCAGGATTGAGTTACCAGCCGAGGTAGGATAGGCAGTCCCGTTCAGCCAGCCTGCCTGGCTGCCCAGCCAGGAGACGTCCCAGGTTCCATTCACTTCTGGTACACCTACGATCGGTATTTGAACTCCCAGGCGTGGAATCTCAAGCCACAGGCTGCCTAAGTCCGCATAATTAATCGATTGTTCAGGCAAGGCGGTTATTTTGCCTGGGGCAAAGCCGGTCGCAGGCAGGACGACATTCCCGGGGATGGTGAGATGGGCTGCAGCATGATCGTTAAAGATGGGATCGCCGCTTGAACTGGTTGTGATGGAAACATTGTTGTTTCCACCGGGAGCTTTGGCAAGATGGTTGACCACCGTGACAACCGTAATGGTGTAGAAATCTGTGGGCGTGACCGTACCGAAATCGATGGTGAATGTATTTCCGCTGATCGTGATCGGGAAGCCCGGGTCGGGGGAAATGTTGATGCTCTGGATGTCCAGAAAGGCGGGTTTGGTATCCCTTAGGACGACATTGAGGGCATCCACGCTGCCGTTGTTACCGACCGTGATGGTGAAAATGACGGTATCGCCGACGCGGGCTGAACTCGGGTTGCCGTACTTGGTGACGGCCGGGTCGACCACGCTTGCCTGGGTTTGTACATCGCCAAAATTGACCACGGCGTTTGTCCTGGAGCTCAACACTACGCTGACATGATCCAGGGTGGTGCTCACATAACCACTCAGGTTGGTCTCTACGACCGTATAGACACCGGGCTGCAGGTTCGTGAAGCTATAACTGCCGTCTGCAGCGGTTGTCGTGGTGGCAACAACGTTGTTGTTTTGATCATAGAGGGTGACGGTGACACCTGGAATGCCCGGCTCTCCGGTATCCTGAACTCCATTGGCGTTGGTGTCATTGAACACAGTCCCGCTGATACTGTTGGTGCTGGTGCCGAAGATCACCGTGGCGGTGCTGGTTCTGGGTCCGGTCTGGGTGCTCGATGCGGTGGCTGTGTTGCTGTAGCTGCCTTTGTTGAGGTCGGCCTGGGTGACAATGTGGGAGGCGCTGCAGGTCATGCTGTCTGAGGGCAGCAGGCTGGCAGGCTGGGTGGGTGCGCAGGTCCCAAGGGAGGCGCTGTCGTCGGAGACGGTGACATTGGTGAGGGTGATGTTGCCGGAATTGGTGATAAGAATACTGAAATTGATCGGGTCGCCGAGGGCGTAGGGACCGCTTGAAGTCACTCTTTTAACGACGCTCAGGTTTGGGTTCTGGGTGGGTGTGGCAGATGGCGTGGCGGTATGGGTCGAGGTATCGGTGGGGGTGTCGGTCGGGGTGAAGGTGGGCGTGTCAGATGGAGTGGATGTGTAGGTAGGCGTGTAGGAAGGTGTAGGCGTAAAGGTCGGCGTATCCGACGGGGTGTAGGTAGGCGTGTCGGAAGGCGTGGCGGTAAAGGTCGGGGTGTCGGTGGGCGTGAATGTCGGCGTATCAGATGGTGTGGATGTGTAGGTGGGTGTGTCGGAAGGTGTAGGCGTAAAGGTCGGAGTGTCAGATGGCGTGGATGTGTAGGTAGGTGTGTCGGAAGGTGTAGGCGTAGAGGTCGGAGTGTCAGATGGCGTAGATGTGTAGGTGGGTGTGTCGGAAGGCGTGGCGGTAAAGGTCGGAGTGTTAGATGGCGTGGATGTGTAGGTGGGTGTGTCGGAAGGTGTAGGCGTAAAGGTCGGAGTGTCAGATGGCGTGGATGTGTAGGTGGGTGTGTCGGAAGGTGTGGGCGTAAATGTCGGCGTATCAGACGGTGTGGGTGTTAGGGTTGGCGGCACCTGGTTCACCGTAACGGGTTCACCTGCGCAATTGCTGCTCACACTATTGTTATTACCATCTCCATTGTAAACTGCCATCCAATGCCAGGTACCAACCGCGTTACTGGTAAAACCAGTTGCGGTCGCTGCATTGCTGCCATTCAGGCTGATTGGCCCCTCCGTGTAAATGGCTGTCGAAGAGCAGCTGGCATCCGTTGGCGAATACAGATTGAATGTCACCGTACCGGCTGGGGAGTATCCGCCAGTCAGGTTGGCAGTATCGTTTAAGACGATCCCCACCGTACCGATCGTCGGGCTGGCCGTGGTAGAGATTGTCGGGCTGGCCTTGTTCACTGTCAATTGTTCGTTGGATAAGGCCGTGCAAGCGCTCGCCGCTCCCAGGTTGTTGCTGTCACCCCCGTAAACCGCCTGCCAGTAGTAGGTCCCGGCACTGGCAAATGGCATCGTGCTGGAATTCGGTACCACTCCATTCGTTACGTTAACCGAGCCGGCTGCCTGGGAATTCAGCTTACAGGCATTGTCGGTGTAGTACTTATACGTGACCGTACCACCGGCATTGCTGGTCGCTCCGCTCAAAGTGGCACCATCATACGCCGTGCCGCCCACCGCTATGCTCGTCGCCGACAGCGCGGTGGCTATCGTCGGGCTGGCCTGGTTCACCGTAGAGCTTTCGCCAGAATCTTTACAGCCTGAGGTGAAACCGTTGTTGTTGGAATCACCTGAATATGTGGCTCGCCATTGATAGGTACCCACAGCCAGCGTGGTAAAGGCGGTCGATGTGTAATCCCCCGCGCCGCTGACCGTTTTGGCTGAACCGACCGTAGTGGGGGTGAAACAGTAGATATCGCCTGGGGCATAAACATTGAATGTGATCGTCCCACCCAGAGTGCCGTACCCGCCGCTCAGATGGGCGGTATCCGAGATCGTTTGGCCTACGGAAACCGGACCTGGAGTTGCCGTTGTCGATAAAGTCGGCGTAGCCGGGTTGGCCGTGGAAGTCTCATTCGAATCGTTGCAATACGTGTTGATTCCAACATTATTGGTGTCACCCGAGTAGGAAGCCCTCCAGCGGTACCCGCCTGCCGCTGTTGTCAGAAAGCTGGTCGATGTATAGTCATTTGCACCGTTTAGTACATTCACGCTTGAACTGAAAATGGCGCCCATGGTACAGTTAGTGTCTGATGGCGCATAGGCGCTGAACGAGACCGTACCGGTCAGCGTGCCATACCCGCCGGTCAGGTGAGCCGTATCCGTGATTGCCTGCCCCACCGTGACCGGCCCGGACGCCGTAGTCGTTATTACCGGTGTGGCTTGGAGGGTCGTGGAGCTCTCTCCAAAGTCTGTGCAGTGCGTGCTGACAGGGCTATTGTTGCTATCGCCGGAATATGAGGCAGTCCAGCGATACACTCCCAATTCCGAGGTGTTATAAGGAGCCGAAGTGTAGTTTGCATTACCATTATTGACCGATACCGGCGAACCGACTGGAATCGCGGTCTTGCATTGCGTATCCTCAGGAGTATAGATGGAGAACGAGATCGTCCCGGTCGGCGTGCCAAAGCCGCTCAAGCTGGCAGAATCCGTTATGGAATTGCCAATCACCACCGGCCCGGAGGCAGTTGTCGTTAACGCTGGCGTGACTTGGTTGACGGTCGAACTCTCGCCCAAATCCCCGCAGCCCGTACTGACTGCGGCGTTGTTGCCATCCCCCGAATAAAAGGCCCGCCAGCGGTATGAACCGGCTGCCAGGGTTGTAAAGCTGGCTGAAGCGTAATCACCTGCACCGCTAACGGATACGGCAGGTTTGACATCGGTCGCCGTGCTGCATGTAGTATCCCCGGGAGCAAATATTTGGAAAGAGATCTTCCCGGATGGGGTGCCATAGCCGCCGCTCAGGTGGGCCGTATCTGTGATCGCTCCACCTACTGTCACAGGCCCGGAAGCCGTTGTTGTTATTGTTGGGACGGCCGGGTTTACCGTAGAACTCTCGCTTGCGTCATAACAGCCCGTGCTTACGGCGTTGTCATTGGAATCGCCCGAATAAAAAGCCCGCCAGCGGTACGTGCCTGCTTGGGTAGTCGGGTAACTGTCCGATGGAAAGCTCCCATCCCCGCTGACGGGTATGGCTTTACCAACCTGAATCGCCGTGGTGCACGTATCATCTCCCGGAGCGTAGACGTCGAAAGTGATTGTCCCGGTCGGCGCGCCGCCGAAGCCGCCGCTTAGGATGGCCGTGTCCGTGATGCCCGCGCCCACATTGACCGGCCCGGAGGCCGTGGTCGTGAGGGTCGGGCTGGCCGTGTTATTGACCGTCGAGGTCTCACCTGCATCTCCGCAGTGCGTGGAGACGGCATTGTTGTACGCATCACCCAAGTAGGAAGCGATCCAGTGGTAGTCACCCACTGCATCAGTCGTATAAGAACCCGAAGTGTAATCGCCCGACCCGCTGATGGATTGGTCCGGGGTCACTGCGATCGGTGTCAAGCAGGTGGGATCATCCGGAGCAAAGATGTTAAAAGAGATAGTCCCACTCAACGTGCCATAAATGCCGGTTAAATGGGCCAGGTCGGTGATGGGATTGCCTAAGGACACCGGGCCGTATGCAGAAGTAGTCAGGGTCGGGCTGGTCTTGGTAACCGTGGAAGTCTCGCCGCTATCATTGCAGTTCGTGCTGGCAGCGGCATTGTTCGCATCGCCCAAATAAAAAGCCCGCCAGAGGTAATTGCCTAGCGCCGCGGTTGTAAAAGATGATGAGGTATAGCTGCCTGCGCCATTGACGGGTTGAGGCGAACCAACTGCGATCGGTGTGGCGCAGGTGGTATCGCCGGGAGCATATATGTCTAATGAGATATTTCCGCCCAACGTGCCATAGCCGCCACTCAAGGTGGCCGTATCCGTGATGGTGCTGCCGATTGTTACCCCACTTACGGCAGTGGTTGTTATGGCTGTGGCAGCCTTGCTCACTACGATCTGTTCGTTGGTGGCCCCGCAGGTGGTAGTAACGGCAGTGTTATTGACATCGCCCGGGTAGGCCGCCTTCCAATAATACGTCCCGGGTGCGCTGGGCGTCCAGCTACTGGACCAACTGGCCTTGCCGCCACCGATGGTGCCACTCCCGCTCATATTAGGGACAGGAGTATTGCAGGTGGGATCGCTGTACAACGTGAAAGTGATCGATTTGGTCGGGTTGAATGCGCTGCCCATGCTGGTGACGCTGTCACCGGCGCTGGCAATGGCCGTGCCGACCGTCCCGGTGGTTGGACTGGCGCTGGTTGTAATGGTCGGGCTGGCTTGGCTGAGCGTGACTGCTTCGGACGAACAAGCGCTGGTGGCCGGGCTGTTGTTGGCATCCCCGCTGTAGGCAGCCGCCCAGTTCCAGGTACCCGCTGTATTCGAATAAAAACCATTTGGCGTGGTAGCAGATCCTGAGCTCACTGTACCTGTCTCGGTATGGATGGGCGTACTGGAACAGGTGGGATCGGAGGGTCCAAAGAGTTTGAATGTGACCGTGCCGGTTGGGGAATTTCCTCCCGTCAGTGTGGCGGTGTCGGTGAGTTTGTCCCCTACGGTTCCGCTGGTCTCGTTCGGCGTAGTGGCAATGGTCAGCGCGCCCAAAACGCACAGTTGGTCCTGTCCAGTCGCTGTATTCGAGATGCTCTCATCATCTATTAAGGCGCCGATGGGTATGGTATTGGTGACACATCCGATCGTGCTGCTAGTGACCGGCACCGTGATGGTGCATGAAGAAAAGGCTGCAATGTTTCCGCTGGACAATCCAATGATGTCCGTGCCTGCCGTGGCGGTCAGGCTGCCGCCGCACAGGTTGACCGAAGTATTGGAAGCGATTGTCATGCCTGCCGGAAGCTGATCGAGCACATTGGTCTTTCCTTCCACCGATAGATCACCGCCAATGTTATGCAATGGGAAGTTGCTGGTATTTTGGACGATCAGCGTCATGGTGGAAGTGGAACCGGACGGGATCGAACTGGGTGAAAATGCCTTGTGAATGCTTGCGCCGCCTTCGTTGGTAAGCGAGACCGATGTGCCCTGGAGGTTGCTGGCACCGTTGAAACTGGTAATGTCCCCGGCATTAATGGTATTGGTCAGGTTGGAATTTACGTTCATCGTAATATTAAGGGTCAGGTCACAGGTGAAGGGGGAAACCGCCAGGGAACCGCCGCTGTATAAAAAGGTATTGGAGCCGGAGAGCGCAGTCAGCGTACCACCGCAGATGCCGGTGCTCGCGCCAGCCGGGTAGGCGATGTACATACCGGTCGGCATGCTATCCGTGAAACCGACTCCGGTCAGGATAACATTATTGGGATTACCCAGCGTGATGCGCATGACGGAGGAGGAACCACCAAACACGGTCGGGCTGTCAAAGTGCTTGTTGACCGTGATGTTCAGGGGTTTGATGATCAGGTTTGCCGTGGCATTTTGCTGCGGATAGGCCAGCAATCCTAAGGCGTAACCGCTCACATTCGTTAGCGGGATGGTGTTGGTATAGGTGCCCGCTGTACCCGTCGCCTTGATCGTCACGTTCAGGGTGCAGAGGCCGTCCGTGCCGTGCTTGGCCGGCACGGTGCCATTGGTTAGCGTGAGGGTGGTGTTGCCGGGTTGGGGATTGAAGGTGCCGCCGCAGTCCGTGCTGGCGTTCGGCGTGGGAGCCACGACTGCATTGGCCGCTCCGAGCGTAGTAAGTGCGTCGCTCAGGTTGACATTCGTCAGGTTGACGGTATAGGCGTTGTCGAGTGTAATGGTGAGCACGGTCAGCCCATTCTGGGCGATGGTGGAAGGGGTAAACAGCTTACTGATGGTAAAGCTGGATACATTCAGGGTGGCAGAGAGGGAACTCGCCAGGGTGCGGCCCTCGGTATCACTGATCTGCGCGCTGCTGATGGTATTGGTGTAATAGCCGGTTGCGGAAGCGGTAATCGTCGCGCTGATCGTACAGGTTGTCGAGGCGGCCGTGATGGCGCCGCCGGTGTAGGTGATCTGGTTCAAGCTGGAGTTGTAACTGACGCTTCCAGCGGAGCAGTTCGCGCTTTTGGATGGCCCGACTGTGACCGTCACGCCAGCCGGCAGGGTGTCGGTGACGCTTAGGTTGCTCAGGCTGGTATCTGTCGGCGAAGTGATATTGATGGCCAGGGCGGAAGTTCCACCGGGGGCAATATAGACCGGGTTGAATGTTTTCGAACCGGTGACCGGGATGGCCGCCGCCTGGGCTACCAGGCTGACGCTGTTGGAAGGATTCGTATTGCAGACCGCGCCCGTATTGTAGCAGGCATCCCCGCTGGGTATGTTGTTCACATAGGTGGCAGCAGTTGAGGCGGTCACCAGGAAAGTAACATTACAACTACCCCCGCCAGCGATCGTGCCGCCCGTCAGCGTGACCGTGTGGCTGTCAGGGGAGCTGACGCCGCCTCCGCATTGGCTGGGCGTCGGCGTCCCGTATACCGTCAGACCCGCCGGGGAGGTTGGCAGGGGATCCGTCATGGATACGCCGTTGACCGGGGAACTCCCGTTGTTTGTGATTGTGATCGTCACGGTGGAAGGATAAAAGTTGCCGCCGCTCGACACCTGCACCGGGTTCGGCGAGATAGCCTTCGCAACGGTGATGGCATTGGTAACGGTCAGGTTCGTGCTGACGGGGAGCGGGTTGGTGATGCCCTGGTCATCGCTCAAGCTGCCGGCGTTGATGGTATTCGTCAGCGTGCTGCTGTTCCCGCTCGCGCTCCCAAAGGTGGTCAGAGTTGTGACACTGAACGTGATCACGCAGGTCTTGGGAAGAGCGGGGGTACCGCCACTGGCCGTGCTGCCGCCTGTGATCTGGATCCAGTTGGGGGAATCCACATTATCATAGGTAATCGTACCTGTAATGCACTGGGTGGGAGCCGGTGTTCCATAAATCAACAAGCCCGTAGGCAGGCTGTCCGTCAGGGTGATGCCGGTATACGCGCCGCTGGTCGGGTTTTGGATGGTGATGGTAGCGGTGGTGTTGCCGCCTGCCACGATGTTTCCTCCAAAGGCCTTGAGTATGCCTAGTTGCTGCACGTTCAGGGTGGCCTCGGCCGGCATGGCGTTGGTCGCGCTCTGGTTGTCCGTCACGGCGTTGGCTGGGATGGTATCCGTGTAAGAGCCTTGCGCCGATCCGGTCACCTTGACCGTGATGGCGCATATTTTTCCTACGCCGGCGAGGATGGAGGCGTTGCTGATGGACACGCTGTTGCTGCCCGCCACGGCGGTTATGACTGGTGTGGAACTGGCACTACAGCCGCTGCTGCCGGTGGTCGAAGGAGAGGCGACGGTCAAGCCGGACGGCAGGGTGTCGGTCAGGCTCACCCCTGTCAGCGCTGTGCTGGGGTCCTGGTTGTTGATATCAATGGTCAGCAGGCTGCCCTGGGCCGCCGGCGCACCGGCAAAGATAGTGTTGGGGTTGAAGTTCTTGTCAATGGTCGGCTGGACAATTGTGAGTACCTGCAGGGTGGCGCTGGCCGGTGTGATATTGGAAGCCAAACCGTTGTCATCGCTTTCATTGGCAGTGACTGTGCCAGCCGGAATGGTATCGACCAGGTTGCCGGGCGTGGTGGCGGTGATATTCACCACCACGCTGCACGTTCCATTGGTGCCGTTCACCTTGGCTGGCACCGTGCCTCCGCTGAGATATATGTTGGTGCTTCCCGCAGTCGCGGTAACGCTGCCGCCGCAGGAATTGCTCACGAGGACCGGGTTGGCCAGGGTCATGCCCGCCTGAACTCCTGCCAGGTTGTCGCTCCAGGCGGCGTTGATCAGGCTGTAGCCATTCTGGTTATAGAGATTGATGCTCAGTTGCTTGACGCCGCCCGGGTTAATGCTGGCAGGGGTGGCAAAGATCTTGTTGATGTCGATTTGATGTGGTGCCGTTGTGACGTTCAGCGTGCCCGTGCCTTGCGCGTATTGGGTATCAGCCGCCTTGGTGGCAGTGACCGTGCAGGTCCTGGTGGCATCATAGACGGTCAGGATGTTTCCCGACACATTACAAACGCTGGCATCGTTGGTGCTATAGGTTACCGCGCCCGTGCCGCTGCCGCCTGTGGTGCTTAACGTGGCGGTGTTGCCCTGTACCACGATGGGGGGGTTGGACGAGACGGTCAGGGCGGCCTGGCTGGCTGCATTAATGGTGATGCTCGTGCTGCCGTAGGCGGCTTCATAGCTGGCTGTCGCCGCGCTGTAGCCCTGCACCTCGCATGTGCCAGTCCCTGTAGGCCGGAAGGTTGTCCCGCTGACCCACACGCATGGCCCGCTCAATACGCTGTAAATCATACTGCCGCTATTGGGGCTGGTGCTGGCGCTTAGGGTGAAATCGCTGCCGAAGGTCGGCGGGTTTGGCGAGGGCGGGCCAAAATTGACGGTAGTGGCAGTTTTGGCATCCGTGTGACCGACGGTGTTCAGTTTACCAGTCCCACTAAAATAGGAGTCATTCTCGTTGGTTGCCCCGGAGGTGGTCGATCCCCAGGTTCCGGTTGCGCTTTGTCCGGCGCGGTTCAACGCCAGGGCGTAAATGGCTCCAGTATTGGCAGTCAGGTTCGCAACTGCGCCGTTCATGATATCCAAAACGTCGCCGGTTGCGCTTCCGACTACGATGCTGGTGCTGTTCATCGTTTTCTGACCGGATCCGCTCAGGATGAGGTTCTTGTAAGTGATCGGTTTGACGGTTTGCGCGCCGCCGTTATAGTTGACCACACCGAACGTATTGGTCAGCGTCAACGCCGTCGTCGCGCCAATGGCTGAGCCGCCGAAGTTCAGCACGCTGGTGACAGCGCTTTGGGTCAATGTGCTGGAACCTTCCAACGTGGTGGATACGTTAAGTGTACCGGCGTTCGTGGAGGCGGCATTGATGGTCAGCGAGGGAGTGGTGATAACGCCTCCGGCGTTATTGAAAGTCGCACTGGCCACGCCGACCGTCAGGGAGGTGGCGGCGTTGATCGAACCGCTGTTGGTCAGCGCTCCCGTACCGATGGTCACCGCCGGCAGAGCGTAGAGCGTCGCCCCGGCGGCGTTGGTCAGCGCCGCGCCGGTGGTGTAAGCAGTCAAAAACAGCAGGTTCAGCGTCCCATTGTTGGTGATCGCCCCAGTGTTGGTCAGGCCTGACGTGATGTTAAGCACGCCGCCGGATACCAGGGTGGTCGCTCCGGTGATGCTGACGGTCGGAATGGTGATGGGATTCGTGGCAGTAATAGTATGTGTGCCGCTGAAGGTATGCGTGCCGCTGTTGGCGATGAACGTGCCTGCATTGGTCAGGCCTCCACCGTACGTGACCGCGCCGTTTCCGGTTTCATTATAGGTGCCGCCGCTGTTGATGCTCGCCAGGCCGGTGAAGGTGGTCAGGCCTGTGCTGGCCAGGTTCAAGGTACCATTCACAGTGGTTGTTCCGGTAACCGTCAATGTATTGGCAGCCGAACTGTTAATAGTGCTGTTGCTGTTCACGGTCAGGGTGCCGCTGATGGTCAGGTTGGCAGCCGCCTGGTTGACCGTGGCCGTGCCGCCCACGGTTACATTGACCGGGTTGGTGGAAAAGCTTGCCGGTAGGGTCTTCACACCGCTGCCGGTAAGGGAAAGGGTGTTGTAAGCATAGCCTGGGATGGTCTGGTCCGCGCCGTTGAAATCCACCGTGCCCGTGCTCTTGGTCATGGTGGTGCCGGCCGCATAGTTCCCTGCCACATGCAATACTCCCACCCCGGAAAAAATAATGCGGGCATTGGCTGCGGTCCCGTTGGCGGCATAGTTGATATTACCGCTCACCGTCACCGAGCCGGTGCCGATGTCCATCTCGGTATACTTGGTGCCATTCCCTTCGGAAAGGTTCAGGTTGCCGCTGATATTCAAAGTCCCCGCGCCTACGTTCACCAATTTGGTCACATTGGCCCCATTGGCAACGCTATTCGTCAGTGTCACATCATTGGTAACATTCAATACATCGCTGCCTGCAATGATAAGCGAAGTCGCGGCTGCGCCATCCGCGATCGTAAGCGAACCTACCGTGGCGGGGGAGGCTGCCGCGTCCAAAGTGATGGTATCGCCGTTGGCAATGACCGCATCATCCGTGGATGTAGGTACATGCCCGCACGACCACGTACCGGGAGTGCTCCAGTTCCCAAGGGCTACCTGGGAGCTACAGTTCGCTGCAAGCGCCGGTATGGCCGGCAGGACCGCCAGCGCCAGGATCACGATCACACAGGCAACTATGAATTTGGCATGCAAGGTGTGGTTCTGATGACTTTTCATGAAATAATTCCTGGTTATTCTAAATTTACTTAACCCCGGATTTCCTCAAACTCCCGCGAAATCCGCCTTCAACAAAAAAAGAGCAGGGAACTCCCTGCCCTGTTAATCAAACCAAAAAGAAGAAAATAAACACCGCTCCATCAAAAATAATCCTTCGAAATGATACAAAAGCTTTTAACACCTCTATTTTACTCTAATAATCCTTTAATATTTCATATGAAAACCATCACAATCGCTCTGATTATGTAATACATTTACGCAAACTCTCGGGCACAAACTCTCGGGCAGTTGACATCCCCCCCCACATCGGGTATCCTCACCGCCGTCCGGGTGGGTCCGGCGCGGCGGAGCCCTGCGAATCCCGTCAGGTCCGAAAGGAAGCAGCGGTAAGAAGGTGTCTCCGGGTGCCGCCGGTTCTCCTGCCCGGACATTTTCTATCCCCGCCCCCTTGCAAAATAAGAACGTAAGTTCTATAATAGAAGCATGCGAAAGCCGTGCGCGATTCCCGGTTTCAAGGTCCTTCAACTCCCGCCTCTTATTCGTTCCGCGGAAATATCTACAAAAGTGACTTTAATTCACCTTCGCCGAATGCCCTTTCCCTTATCCCTTTTCCCTTTTCCCTTTTCCCTTTTCCCTTTTTCCCCTGCCCTTTCCCTCTGCTTCTCCTCCATTCGTTCCTCTTCGTTCCGCGGATTGACGGAATCAATACGTCAAATTCCTTACACTCTAGATATATTACTTTAAGTCTATAACAATATATTAAAATTTGGCAACAAAGAAGCCCTCATGAGAAGGGCTTCTTTGTAAATTAAGGTTTGATGAAATCAATACAACAAATTTAGATTTTCTTTTTGCGTAATTTTTTTCTATTTATAAAGAATCCCGCTGAATACCCCGCTGCTTGCTGCGGGGATGAAAGCGGGCAGCCCGAAGGGCTGATAAAATAGATGTATGAAGGCAAGTGCCCATGCGGTTTACGATTTGAAATAT